>CAZAVR010000214.1:0-7057 GCA_964488435.1 uncultured Cytophagales bacterium
GACCGGAAAACTCGGAGTTTCTTTGTTGGCAATCAACCCTGAGTGGGGAAAGCCCTGCTTTTCACCGGCCGGGACGCTTCGGAAAACTGAGCCTGAAATCATAAGCTTAAGCATGCAGTGCTTTTGCGCGGACAAAGGCACTGCATCGTCAGGTTTCGGGCATATCTACTAATACTGGCTGACGGCCGATTCCCGATTAGCAAATCAAAAAGACATCCTGATGTGCGCGCTCACCAAACATCCAATATGGATCTTATACGGATCTCATACCGGCAATAGCGAGCGGCTTGCCCTTGTCACGCAGAAACGCCTGGCTGCCCTGGGATTTGAAACGAGGCTGGCCAATCTGGGCAGCTTTCCGGTAAGCCGATTAGCCTATATCAGAAACCTGTTATTAATTGTCAGCACGCATGGAAACGGCGAACCAGCCTCGCAGGCCGCAGGTTTTTATGATTTTCTGCAAAGTGTGGACTCTCCACTACTCAACGACACGCGTTTTTCGGTTTTAGCCCTTGGCGACACAACCTATCTGCGGTTTTGCCAGGCTGGGAAAGACATGGATCAGTTGATGGAAAAGATCGGCGGAACAAGGATAGTCCCGAGGGTAGATTGCGATCTCGATTATGAAGAAGGATACCTGAGGTGGTGGGATCAGGTACTATCCTTTTATAGAAAAAAAACGGAAGCTGAAGCCGTTTCTCCCGAAGATGTAAATGCAGAACACCTTTACACCCGTGCGCAACCCTACGAAGCAAAAGTCCTGAAAAAGGTACGACTTTCCGGCAATTCTACACGTGAGACACTTCATTTCGAACTTGACCTCGGCAGATCAGGTATAAATTATGAGCCCGGAGATGCCATAGGTGTGTATGGTGCCAATTCCCTGAGATCGGTAGAAACCGTACTCGAACTTCTTAAGCTGAGCGGAAATGAGGAAATTAACACCTGGGAGGGGAGTAAAAAATTGAAAGATGCCATCCTCTCCGACTTTGAACTTACCCCTCTGAACTACACCTCTCTCGGCCGCTATGCAGAACTTACCGGGTCAGTCAGGCTGCTGCAGATAACAAGTGATCCAGAAGCCTCAGCCCGTTATATTTATGGTCGCGATGTGATTGATCTTCTGACAGATACTCCCTATCCCCTTTCTCCAACGGAGTTGATTTCTATTCTTAAAAAAAACACGGCACGGCTCTACTCCGTTGCCTCTGATCAAAGAATAGTGGGAAAACGGGTGGATATACTGGCCGCAGTAGTGAGATACGAAGTCTCAGGGAGAATTAAATCCGGTCTATGTTCCTCTTACCTGAACGACGTAGCCCATGAGGAGCTGCCCCTCTTGGTCTTTCCGAAACCAAATCCTAAATTCAGACTTCCAACCGACAACAACTGCCCTATCATCATGGTCGGAGCCGGAACGGGTATAGCTCCATACCGCGCTTTTATGCAGCGCAGAACCGAAAGTTCCAGTGCAGGAAAATCATGGCTGTTTTTTGGTGGCCGAAACCCCGAACATGATTTCTATTACCGCGAAGAATGGCTCAGTTACTTGCGAAACAAAAAACTCAACCGCATCGACATCGCTTTTTCCAGAGCTGAGGCCAACAGATGCTATGTGCAGGACAAAATGGAAGAAAATGGCAATCACCTTTACGAATGGCTTGAAGATGGTGCTATTTTCTACGTCTGCGGTAACGCCAGATACCTGGGCGTAGAAGTAGAACAGAAGCTTGCTCAGATTATACAACGCCACGGTCACATGTCCCGTGAAGAAGCCTGGGAATATGTACGCTATTTACAAATAACAGATCGATACCGCAGTGACTTGTATTAAGAGTAATGACGAGGATTCTGTCTGACATATACATTTAATAAAAGACAAAAAACTCTTTTATTAAACCTGGCGGGTTTGTAACTTTGTAATGAAGATAATCGACCACCAATGTTTTTCTCTAAAACCTGCGAGTACGCCATACGCGCTACCCTATTTATAACCCGGAAAACCAAAACAGGTGGTAAAGTCGGCATCAAAGAAATAGCGGCAGGGATCAACTCCCCTGAGCACTTCATCGCCAAAATACTCCAGGATTTGAGAAAATTCGGTCTTATCAGTTCTACTAAGGGTCCCAACGGCGGATTTTATTCGGATGAGCGCACGGGAAGCCTCACCCTGGCAGACATTGTCAAAGCGATAGATGGAGAAAGAATTTTCAGCAGGTGTGGCCTGGGATTACCTGCCTGTTCAGAAGTAAACCCCTGTCCGTTACACGATGAATTCAAAGCCATACGAAAACAGATGCATACCACGCTTCATCAGGTAACCATATTCGAATTCAGCGAACGGCTTGATCAAACGTAGCGCTTCCGGCGCGATGGTAATACATGAACCCCGGGATATGCCACATTTCCAACAACTTTTTTTCAACATCACAACATGAAAACAAAAGACATTACAACGTTCGAAGATGTAAAACTACTGGTTGATACCTTCTACCAAAAAGCCAGAACCAACACACTTCTTGGACCTGTTTTTGATCAGAAAATAAAAGATCAGTGGCCGCAACATCTCGAAAAGATGTACAAATTCTGGCAAACGCTGTTACTTGAAGAGCATACCTATTTTGGCAGTCCATTTCCTCCGCACGCCTACCTACCTCTTAATTCCAATCATTTTGACGCCTGGCTAATGCTTTTCAATCAAACGATCGACGAGCTTTTTTCCGGAAAGACAGCCAGTGAAGCTAAATGGAGGGCCGGCAAAATGGCGGAAATATTCAACCTAAAGATTGCACATATCAGGCAAAACACGATTTGATCATCACAATCACCGGATAAGTACATCAGACACTAAAGCATATGGACGCCGCAGAAAGAATAACCATACAAGTAAAACGTGTTTATTCGCCCCCGGATAAGCACGACGGTTACAGGATACTGGTGGATCGTCTGTGGCCTAGGGGAGTAAAAAAAACTGGATTCGGGTATAGATTACTGGATGAAAGAAACGGGACCATCCACTCAATTGAGGAAGTGGTTTAACCATGATCCGTCTAAATGGGAAGAGTTTCTTAGTGACTACTTCTTTGAATTAAACAAAGGAAAGGCTTCTGAAGAACTCATAAAACATGTCATGCTCCACCGAAAAATCACTCTTTTATACGCTTCCAAAGAAGAAAAATTCAACAATGCCATTGCCCTGAAAATGTACTTGGAGCGCCGCCTGCACGATATGATGGTATAGCACGCCGACGACATTAGCCTGCTTTCAAAATAGACTATTACCAAAGATATTTTCTATGTTCTGAATCGAAACCGTCCGGACTTTGTTAGTGCTACTAACAATCTAACGTTTCTGATCAGTAATGGACATAAGTATTTTAGACCAGGCGCCTATTTCCAAGGGAACCACTTCGACCCAGGCATTGAAGAATGTCGAAGCGGCCGCTATCCTGGCCGACGGCCTTGGATTCAAGAGATTCTGGCTGGCCGAGCATCACAACAGTCCCGGTCTGTCCAGTTCAGCGCCCGAAATATCAATGGCCTACCTAGCGGCCAAAACATCAAATATAAGGCTCGGTTCCGGTGGGACAATGATGATGCATTACTCTCCCTACAAGATGGCGGAAGTATTCAAAACACTGAGTGCTTATGCCCCCGGACGTATTGACTTTGGTGTTGGACGGGCTCCCGGAGGCGACTCGAATGCCATATATGCTTTATCCGAAGGACGTGAACCTATGATACATAATATGTACCAGAAGTTCGATACGGCACTGAAACTTATCAACGACGAACTCCCTTCTGATCCTCTCTATCAAAAAGTAACCGCACACCCTGTATCCATTGAAATACCAGAGGCCTGGATGCTTGGATCAAGTGGTAATAGTGCGATAGAGGCAGGCAGGATGGGTGTAGGCTATGCGTATGTCCATTTCTTTAACGGAAGACTCGACAAAAGCGTACTGGACGCATACAAAGCCCACTTCGTCCCGTCAGCCTATCTGGATAAACCCAAAATTATCGTCTCCTATTTTATTACCACCGCTGAAACAAGAGAGGAGGCCGAATTTCAGGCGAAACCAGCCGAAATTTCCAGAATGATGATGATGAGGGGGCAGTTCGGCTTCAGAATTTCACCTGAAGAAGCCAGAGACTACCCTTTGACAGAGATAGAAAAAAGCATGATCCGACAAAATGCCTCCTGGCATATTACGGGCAGCATCGGGGAAGTCTCTGAACGACTTCGGCAGGAACAGGCTTACTACGGATTCGACGAGGTGATGATCTGTACGATACCTTTTTCACAGGAGTTTAAACTACACGAATACAGGCTTCTCGCAGCTGCTCTGAAATAAAACAGCTTACATAAACCATCAAAAAGAACAAATCTGAAATATATGGAGTTTGGTTTGATCACATTTGCAGATGTAGTTCCGGAGAACAAATCCGGCCAGTCTGTCCTGGCATACAAGCGGATGCAGGAGCTGTTAGAAGAAATAAAATTAGCAGACGAACTCGAATTAGACATTTTCGGGATCGGCGAGCATCACCGTGAGGATTATGCTATTTCTTCACCGGCTACTGTTATGGCGGCAGCAGCAGCCATCACCAAAAAAATCCGGCTTTCAAGTGCTGTAACAGTCCTCAGTTCCGACGACCCTGTTCGTGTGTTCCAGGAATTTGCAACTGTAGATCTGATATCAGGGGGACGCGCCGAAATCATGGCCGGAAGAGGTTCGTTCATTGAATCTTTTCCTTTATTCGGTTACGATCTCAGGGATTATGATGAACTGTTCTCGGAAAAACTGGATCTGTTGCTTAAGATAAATGAGAACGAACTCGTCTCATGGAAAGGCAAACATCGCACCTCCATTCAAAACCTGGGCGTCTATCCCAGACCCTACCAATCTTCACTCCCCATATGGCTGGCTGCGGGAGGGACTCCTGCTTCGGCTGTAAGGGCAGCCACACTCGGGCTTCCACTGATGCTCGCCATTATCGGAGGATCACCGGAACAGTTTGTTCCTTTTGTCAACCTCTACAAAACAGCTTCTGAAAAAGCAGGAAGGGACATCAGTCAGCTTCGTTTGGGCGTGAACAACCATTTTTATGTAGGTGAAGACGGTGAAAAAGCCGCAGATGAGTTTTTCCCACATTACGCCAAAATGATGAACAGGGTAGGCAGAGACCGCGGCTGGAGGCCTTTATCGCGTCAACAATTCGAATATTCGAGATCGCCCCAGGGTGCGCTAATGGTAGGGAGTGTTCAGCAAGTTACCGAAAAGATTCTCTATGAGCACGAATTATTCGCCAATACGCGGTTTCTTGCGCAGGCGAGTGTTGGAAATGTGCCACATCATTTGACAATGAAATCCATAGAGCTATTCGGAACGAAGGTGGTTCCGCAAGTAAAAAAAGCTTTGGCACTTTCGGGAGACGGCAATTAATTCGTAACCTATTAACTCGTCACATTGGAGGCTGTCCCAAAATGACAGCCTTTTCTTGAAACAGAATTATATTTCAAAAAACAACCAAATACGGCAATAAACAAAAAAAAAAGAACTTTTCATGAACAAAAAAATTTTAGACAACACTTAAAAAGAAAACATACAGTACATTATTTGGTTTTGCATTTTTTAGGATAACTGAATCCGATCGTCTGAAGGAACCCGCGCTACCTTTAAAAGACTGGCTTATGCAGCCAATTAGCTCCTTTTTACCACATCTGTCATGGCTCTGCGGGCCTGGGAAAACTTGAGTTTTTAACGGAGAATAATGGTGCAATTATCAGTCCGGGTGTTTTTAAACCGTTTTAGCAGAAACCTTTGCTTAAGAACCCGGCCGTACTTTTAAAAAAGGCCATGACAACCAATCTATACGTCGCTAACATGAGGCTGATCCGGTTCGGCCGCCGACAATCATATCAAGGTATCAGCTGACGTATAAAGCCTGCGATCCTGCGTTGTCGTTAACTTGACAAAAAAACAAACCTCTTCATTTATTTATACTATTTCATATAATTATATAAATAAGCTCGTTTTTTTCCTTTACTTTGCACTTCACTTGGAACACTAGTTCCTACATCAAAAACTATAAACCTTATCCTCACATTGAAAATGACTGAAAAACCCTTCCTCAAACTAAAATGCCTGATTATTGATGATGAAGAGCCGGCCCATGAAGTACTTAGATACTTTATAGCGAAAATTCCATGGTTTGAATATTCGGGGAGCTGCTACAATGTCATCAAAGCAAGTGAAATGATCACCGTTGTTCGTCCGGATGTGATCTTCCTGGACATCAGCATGCCCGAAATTTCCGGCATGGAGTTGTTCAAGATAAAGAACTTTGAAGCCGGAGCCATTGTAATGACGACAGCTCATGCAGAATATGCCGTTGATGGATTTACGCATGACGTCACCTCGTTTCTTTTGAAACCCATCGACTTCGACCGCTTCCTGAAAGTCGCTGTAAAACTGAGAACTGTTTGGGAACAGAAGATACGGCTGCTGGAAAAAAGTGACCCAAACAGCCCCGGATCGACCGGACTCACTCAGGATGAAGGTCATATCTGGATAAAGGCGCAAAAGAAACTTCTCTGTCGCAGATTCAAAGAGATATACGCGATAGAAGGATGCGGGGACTATGTAAAGATATATTGCGCAGACGAGGTCATCACAAGCCGTTGCACACTGGGATCCATTCTGGAAAAACTGCCACCATCGATCTTTGTCAAAACCCATCGGTCATATATTGTCAACCGGCAGGCGATTAAGCAGATTGACGGCAAAATGATCACCACGCTTAACGATATCAGACTTCCGATCACCTCGAAAAGTGAGCATCACGAAATAATCCAGCAGATTATTTCTTAAATCGCTGTACGAATGAATATGGTACAACCTGATTGGGAAAGCCTTAGAGGCGTTCTCTTTCCAAGGAGTATACTCGTACGGGTATGCTTACATATCTTGTTTTGGGTGTTCTTTCTGTTCAGCAATCTTTTTTATTTTATCTTCTCCTTTATGGAGATCCCGCTTCATAAGACGACGCTCAT
>CAZAVR010000215.1:0-7011 GCA_964488435.1 uncultured Cytophagales bacterium
AGGCAATTGACCATTATACGAAATCAGGGTAATAAGCCCTTGCCGGAGTCAAAAAACCCTTCGCAGGGCAGTAAAGATGCTCCGGATGCAAAAGCCCTCCGAAAGGAAGATCAGGATCCGCAGTCGGAGGAAAAAAAACATTGACTCCCTTGAATGGCAGCCGGGAGATGATATCCGCGGACTGCAAGAACGAGTCAGCTAAAGAAGAACGACGAAAAAATAATTCAAAATGTCAAAAACAGCGCTAAGGCTTGAAATGGTGGCCCGAACCAACGTAGGAAGGGTCAGGGAACACAATGAGGATAATTTTATCGTGACGGACAACAGTTCAGAACTGTGGGTGTTACCCAAAGGTGTTTATGAGAATTCGGGTAGGGGAACCATTATGGCCGTAGCTGATGGAATGGGGGGGGCTCAACGCCGGGGAGATTGCTTCTAAAATAGCGGTAGATAGTGTCAAAACTTATTTTGAGGGGTTAAGTGAGAGAGAAGCATTGTCGGATATCCGTAAAAACCTGGTGGGAGCAATCCAGTCCGCACATAAGCAAATTATTTCTTACGGAAAGATCAACCCTGAAGCCGAAGGCATGGGAACCACAGCTGTACTTGCACAGATTACGCTGGATACTGTTCATGTGGCGTGGAGCGGAGACAGCAGGGCATATCTCTTTCGCGGCGGTGCGCTCAGCCAGCTTTCAAAAGATCATTCTTACGTTCAGTCACTACTGGATGAAGGGAAGATTACAAAGGAACAGGCCTTTTATCATCCCAACAGCAATGTCATTACACAGAGCCTCGGGGATGAAGAACGGGCGCCGGACCCCAGCTATGTAAGCACACCACTTTACCAGAACGACCTCGTTTTGCTTTGCAGTGACGGGCTCAATGCCATGATTGAAGACGAAGCCATTGAGCGTATCCTATGTGACAATTCCGGAGACCTGAATGCTTGTGTAGATAAGTTGATCCAGGCAGCCAATGAGGCCGGTGGCAATGACAACGTTACGATTGTTCTTAACAAGGTTGTAGATGGCCAGAAGGCGCCCATGTCGAGTGAGGTCGCTCTTCATAACGCATCGGAAAACACCCTAAAGCGGACAGGCGGCAGGATTTATCAGATGCTTGGTCTGCTGGTATTGTTGTCTTTGCTGGCTTCCTTTATCTGGTTTCAGCAGCGAGAAGTTAGTGTTACGCCTGATCCGGTTCAGTTGCCAGTGAAATCTGTTGTCTCCGATAGCGCTGAGCTGGAAAAGGGAAAGAGTCCGCAAAAGGCGGAAGCCAAAGAAGAGGACAAACCAGAAAACCGAACACCCCAAACGCCTGATTCAGGTAAGCCAAAGCCAAAACACGATGGAAGAAGCCGATCCGATAAAGATATGAATGCGGTTATACGGGCTGCTGAGGGCGTATCAGCAGAAACCAAAGAGCCGGAGACTGGCGAGTCCCGGACAGAGGACCTGCAGCCGGGTGGCGAGCCACGGACTGGCGAGTCCGTGGTTAAAGAAACGAAACCGCGTGAATCAGGTACTACTCAACCGTCCACGCCTCAGGAGAAAGCGGAGCAGGGGACAAAACCCGGGAAACAGGACAAAGCCGGAAAGCCAGGCGACCTTAACCTGATTAAAAATAAAAGACCATAATGATAAATAGTGGATTCTTATCCTCAAACACCGATTGATATGAGAACTTTTAAACCCGGAGAGATATTTGATAACCAGTATCAACTCATCAAATTACTGGATACCGGCGGATTTGCGGATGTATGGCAGGTGAAACACCTTTCAGCTAATAATCACGTGGTAGCGCTGAAAATATACCCGATGCTTGATGAGGAAGGTGTTCGTAGCATTGAAATAGAATACGACGTGCAGAAAGACCTTTCTCACAGTAACATCATCACAGCCAAGCATTTTGGGAAGGATGAGCACGGATACCCGTACATCGTGATGAAGTATTGCAACCAGGGAAATGCTTCAGGAAGGATTCTCAAATGCGACGAGAAAGAGATCGCCAAGATTATTCAGCAGGTAAGCTCGGGACTGGTCTATCTGCATGAGGAGGAAAGCGTGGTGCATCAGGACATGAAACCCAATAATATCCTTATTGATGAAAAGGATGGGAAGGAAACCTATTACCTTGCCGATTTGGGCCTGAGTCTCAAAGTCAGAAATACTATCAGGAAATTTACCGAAAACAAACGCGAAAACATTAGTTCGATTCAAACAGGTTTGACCCCGCCCCCTTACCGGGCACCGGAGCTTTGGGAGAGAGGGAATTTACATGAACAACCACTTTGGGCTACTGACGTATGGGCTTTTGGCGCTACACTGTTCGAATTGATTACCGGGAAAACTCCTTTTGGTGAATTTGGCGGACTTATGCAAAAAAATGATCCGATCCCACCCGACCTTCCGGCTGAGTATAAGATGTCTGGAGGGCTGAATGCACTTATCAAGGCGTGCATGGCACGCGATACATGGGCAAGACCCACGGCGAAGGAATTGCTCTCCTGGTCCAGAGAGTTCCAGGCTACGGGTTCATGGAATATCCCGCCTAAATACGTGAGCTTATTCAAATTGAAGCCCGAAGGTTCCACCGGGAAGCATAAAGCTGCTGGCGGCGCAACCATGCCAAGCGGCAGCGGAGGAGTAGCCAATGCTGAGAAAAGCAAAGCCAATAGTGGTATTCTTAAATGGGTTGTTGTTATGGTAGTCGGGTTTGCTGCAGCCTTTGCCATAAGTAGTTACCTGGATAGCCAGAAACTGAAAGCGGGTGGTGAAAGAGGGGAGGAGACCATCCTTTTTGAGCCAAGGGACCCTGATGGACAAAAGGTAAAAGATACCCCCGAATCGTCTACCCGCAGGGGAAGTAATGCTGTGGATACTTTGGCTATAGATGAGGCGGCAGTGGATACCGTTGATGCGGGCGTGGGTAAGGAAAGTAGATTGAAGGAGAAATCGGCAGGAAAGGGTTTCGCAATTACCGATGAGGGTGAAGGAACAACGGGGAAGGCCTCACCTGCGAAGCCAGTAGCGAAGCCGGAGTTTGCAACACTGACTTACCCCTCTATAGTAAGAAAACCCAGAGCATCGTGCATAAATATAGCTGAAATCCGCCGTTCTGAAGACCAGATAATTGTCAAATTTGTACTCTGCAATGAGGGAAAGGAAGAAGCTGGTTACACCATTTATGGCTCTGGAGAATATGCATTTGTACTGGAAGCAAACGGCCGACACTATAAATTGAGAAGTATCTCGCCCTCAGGACAGGGCAGGATCAGACCTTCCGGCACGCTAACTGTAAAGGCCGTTTTTGATGGAGTTCCTTCACGAATCAATAAGGTAAATATACTGGAAGGAACAGACCAGACAAGAAAAGAACAAAACAACTGGAATTTCTTTGGCGTCCAGCTGCCTAACCTTTAAATAAAAATGATGATGAGAAAGAATACGCTACTACTTTTGTTCATCCTGGCTTTGGTACAGACTGGTCACAGTCAGATTACCTACAATTCCTTTGCAGGAATTCTTTCGACAGGAAGCAAGAAAATACCCGCAATAGAAAACAATTATCGGATTATTGAAAAGACAGTTTACGAAATGCTTTTCAGGGATGGTGCTTCGGCCAGCTCTTCCTTTGACTACTATCTTTACGGTAACAGAACCTACCGTGCTACTGCCTTTCCTGACGAGACCAGGAAAATTGCCCGTCTTAATCTGAAGGTGTATGAACTGGCGGACGGTTCCTGGAAGATGTATAAGGAAGCATCTACCTATGGAAGCTCCGCGGAGGTCAAAATTGATACAAAAAAAGGCGCCTACTACAGGTTCGAAATCTCGTGTACCTTCATGAAGACTACAGACAAGTATGCCAGGTACGGAGTGTTTATAGACAGAGAACTTTAAAACGAGCTGGATCATGAAAAAGATAATTATAGTATTGCTGCTTTCCAGCATACATGCATGGGGGCAAAACCAGAATTCGGTCAGAACAATGCATGACTATTTGCAAACTATCCTGAAAGGTCTGGAAGAAGGTGATAAACCTAACATTGATATCGTAAGATATGATACAGGCATTTTAAGTGTCGATGACGGAGTCCTTTTTGACTACGTCGAGAGAAAACTGTTTAAGGGTAATGTCTATGTTCTGGGAGCTTTTGTCGACAAGAGACTAAGTAATATCGCGATCATTTTGCAGGCAAAAAACAGCAAAGGTGAGTGGGAAAAAATTAAAAGCGAAGACAAAAAACACCAGCAAGAGCGCAAACATCGGAGATTTTGAAACGATGGCATTTAAACCGGAGAAGGATGATATCTACAGAATACTGATTGGCGGTAAAAGCGACGGCGAAAAGACGGCCAGATACGGGATTTTTGTTGGATTGGCCAATGTCACGTCCGACGAAAGTAGTAACACTTCATCAACGCCGGCAAAAACACCCGCCGGGAAAACGGTCTACAGCGTGGATACACGCGAGGATTGCAACTGGGACGGTAAGAAGTTCGTAGACTGTTCTACCAAGGAGGATAAGTCTTTGTTCGAAATGAATGCGGCTGAGACTGTCTTTGTACATACAACCTCGACCATGAAGACGTCATATTACGTGCGAGAGAAAGAGTATGACAGCGCAAAGAAGCAAAGTACCTATCAGATGCGGAGTGACTCCGGGAACGAATATACATTTATCGTAAATCCGGATAACAAAAGCATTTCGGTTGTGGGGAAGGATAAGGATAAAGTTTTTGGTGTATTCTTTCGTGTGAAAACCCAGTGGACTGAGTAATTAAAGTGTTGTTATTGAATTGATTATATTTTGGTGATTTTTTAATTATAAACTAAATAATTTTCCTATGAATTCTACTGTAAGCAACATCTTAAAGTTTGTCATTGCTTTGGCACTTGGTGTCGGCTTGTTTTTTGCCGCAAAGCACCTCATGGGCGGAAATAGTTCCGACGGTACCTCTGACAAAGAAACGGACATAGGAACTCCTTCTCCCACATCCTCAGAGTCCGAAGGCGTAGCATCTTTCAGTTATGTGCCGCCGGTTCCGGTAAACGGATCTTTGAAAGGAGTCGTTGAGCTGGGCGCTACAGGTTTCAACTCCTTTATTGTACGTATCGACGGTTCAAAAAACTGGAAGCTGGAAAAGGCGGATTTCGGAAACAGCCTGGTTCTGGAAAATATAGCAACAGATATGGACATAAGGGAGGGACTGAAGAAATACATTGGTGGTATGCTTGACTATGGGGTACAAGGAAAGCAGATTCATTTTATTGTAAGTTCGGGTGCTGCAAAGGCCGACGTAACCCAGAAGATCGTGAAGAATCTGAAGTCTATGAATTACTTCGTCAATACAGTGAATCCGGAACAGGAAGCAGCACTTGCTTTGAATTGCGTATTGCCGAGGGATTATGAAGGAGAGGCTTTCGTAGTGGATATAGGATCCGGAAATACAAAGGTATCATGGAAAAAGGGAACAGCAATAGAAGCATTTGAAACCTACGGGTCGAAGTATTTCCAGGAAGGAAAAGACGACGGAAAAGTACAGGAGGAAATCAAAGTGAAAGCGGCAAATATACCTTCGCTGAATACCAAAACATGCTTTATCATAGGAGGAGTGCCGTTTAAGATGGCTAAGGAAGTGAGAAATGAAAAAGAAAGATTTACTGTTTTGAGAGATCCTTCCTTCTACAAGTTTGAAGAAGCAAAAGAGAAATCGGGAGTGGTTATCTACAAGGCATTGAGAGAGGCTACCGGTTGCCAGAACTTTGTGTTTGACTGGGATGCCAATTTTTCTATAGGCTATTTGCTTAGTCTCTGATAATGATTTGTCAGTGGAATAAAGAGGGTTGGCTGGTTTACCGGTCAACCCTCGTCTGATTTATGAGATGGTAAATGGTTTGGGTTCAAAAACCGAATCGTCACAATGTACATGCGAATCGGATGCAAAAAGCAAAACTTGTCGCGGATAGTTACCACTTTTTATCTATATTGCCTTTACTGCGGTTTTCGGACTGTAAGAAGTTACAAAGTGTAAGGTGAACCATTCCTGACCATGTCTAATCTAACGATCAGCCAAAGAGAAATTCTTTTTTTAAGAACAAAAATCCTTCAGAAATACTGCGAGATTACGGGCGATAATTTTGACGACTACAGTCGAAAACTAACCGGAACATTGAAGTACTACGAAGATATAGCTTTTGTAATCGGGGATGAACTTCTGCACGAGCAAAAATTAAATGACTATTTTACAATACTGACCGAGAAATCAAGGCTGTTATTTGTAAAACAGTTCAGAGAGGGCGCTATGGACAACAAAAGACTGGCCAGGGATTGTGCAAACAGCATATCGGCAAATGTGATTCGAAAGTTGATTTTCAATGGCCTGGGTAGTGGTGAACAAGCTTACAAAAACAATTTTGTATACGCTTGCTATTATTTTATAAACTTCGACCGGAGTGAGTTTTTGAGAAATAAGCCTTCGAAAAGTATCTCGACAAGTCTGTCAGGTAACAGTGGGACAATCAAGCCTAAAGTATTAGGAGTCGATGCCGGGAAGAAGAGCGATGATAGAGTAGGGGATAAGGGACATATACCCTCCCTGAAACTGGTGCCCATCGATAGCGAAAACATCAGGATAACTAACAGGAATCCCATCCTTTTAAAGGACAAGCTTAACAAGCTAAACAGGGATAAGCTGGATCCCGGTAACAATACCATTACGAGTAAGACCCAGGCCGAGATAAATTATGTAGAGGGAAAATGGATGATAGAAAATTTCAGTCGTCTGGAAACTACATTTTTTCAGGTGCTGCGTCCCATTGAACTGAAAAAAGGCGACGTAATTGTGATGGGTAGTCTCAAATTCAGGATAGATGATGAGTAACGCCGTTCGTTGCTATGGTTCCTCAACTGTGGAAAGTGCTTAAAGCCAAGGACACGAAAAGCCTGTCTCCGGCTATTACCTCTTCGTTTCTGGCAGGCGGAAGCCTTTGGGATTATTTTGG
>CAZAVR010000216.1:0-6996 GCA_964488435.1 uncultured Cytophagales bacterium
AAGAGAAAGCAAAGGGAAATACTTCTTCAGCTATTAAAAAGCTAATGGGGTTGCAACCTAAGACGGTCATAGTAATAGCCGCTGATGGTACTGAAAGACAGGTGGCCATAGAAGAAGTAAATGCCGGAGATACAATTCTGGTGAAACCCGGAGAGAAAATTGCCGTCGACGGTATGGTAGTCTCCGGAACGTCTTATGTGGATGAGAGTATGTTAAGCGGCGAGCCTGTTCCAGTACTGAAAAAGGAAAACGAAAAGGTCTTTGCCGGGACAATAAACCAAAAAGGTAGCTTCCAGTTCAAAGCGGTAAAAGTTGGCAAGGAGACTATGCTGGCGCAGATTATTAAGATGGTACAGGACGCTCAAGGAAGTAAAGCACCTGTCCAGAAGCTAGTGGATAAGATTGCAGGAATCTTTGTGCCTGTTGTGATTGGTATTGCTATCCTGACGTTTGTAGTGTGGTATCTGTTGGGAGGCGAAAACAGTGTGGTGCAAGGATTGCTCGCGGCAGTTACGGTATTGGTGATCGCGTGTCCGTGTGCATTGGGGCTAGCTACACCAAC
The DNA here is from genome assembly GCA_964488435.1 of uncultured Cytophagales bacterium. Classification (GTDB taxonomy): domain Bacteria; phylum Bacteroidota; class Bacteroidia; order Cytophagales; family Spirosomataceae; genus JBEBSO01. The sequence continues at coordinate 563 of CAZAVR010000216.1, forward strand.
GGCTATTATGGTGGGAGTAGGTAAAGGAGCGGAAAAGGGCATTCTAATTAAAGATGCCGAAAGCCTTGAATTGGCAAAAAAGGTAAATGCAATTGTTCTGGATAAAACCGGGACTATTACAGAGGGCAGACCGGAAGTAACGGGAATCTTATGGCTCGATAAGAATGATTCAACCAAGAACATCCTTTTGAGTATTGAGAAACAATCGGAACACCCATTGGCAGAAGCGGTTGTGAAGTACTTTGACGGTGTCGGAACCACAACTTTGTCGGACTTCGACAGTATTACGGGGAAAGGAGCGAAAGCCAGTCATGAAAAAGAGACGTTTTATGTAGGAAATAAAACGCTTTTGGCAGAGAACAATATCGTAATCGATGCGCCACTAAAACAGCAAGCGGATGAGTGGGGAAAACAATCCAAAACCGTGATTTGGTTTACCGATAGTACGAAGGCACTCGCTGTTATCGCTATTTCCGATAAGATAAAAGAAACGTCGGTACAGGCGATCAAAGAAATGCAGGAAATGGGTATAGATCTGTATATGCTCACGGGCGATAACGAAGCCACTGCGAAAGCGATAGCTGGGCAAACCGGTATTAAACACTACAAAGCAGAAGTACTTCCGCAACACAAAGCCGACTTTGTCAAAGAGTTGCAGAGCCAAGGCAAGGTAGTTGCCATGGTGGGTGATGGAATCAACGATAGTACCGCGCTTGCAACCGCAGACGTAAGCATCGCAATGGGCAAGGGCAGTGACATTGCGATGGATGTAGCTAAGATGACAATCATCTCATCCGACCTTACTAAAATACCACAAGCCATTCGCCTGTCGAAACAGACTGTGGCGACTATAAAACAGAACTTGTTCTGGGCTTTTATTTATAACTTGATAGGAATCCCCCTTGCAGCGGGTGTCTTATATCCGATCAATGGATTTCTGTTAAACCCGATGATTGCAGGGGCCGCTATGGCACTGAGTAGTGTAAGCGTTGTGAGCAATAGTCTCCGCCTGAAGTGGAAGAAGTAAATTTTACAAATCAAATTAGAAATAACGACACAAAGTAAACTGGTTCTCAGCCGAAATTTGTAATAAAAATAGATGAAAATTTTAAAAATATAAAGAAATGAAAGAGTCAATCATCACAATTCCCGATATGCAGAGTACACACTGCCAAACAAGGGTGAATAACATAGTGAAAGGTATCGAGGGGGTACAGATTCAAAACGTAGAAGCCGGAAAACTAACGGTTTCCGTTGTGTCAGACAGTACAAAATCCGAGGTCATACAAGCTGTTCAAAAACTAGGGTATACTGTTGCCTAAGAACATTTCTAAAAAACTAAGTTATGGGACACGATCACGGACATAGTCATTCGCATAGCACGAATAAAAAGACCCTAACGATAAGTTTGGCTATCATTGCGACTTATATGATAGTCGAAGTCATTGGCGGATTGATTACGAATAGTCTTGCCTTATTGGCAGATGCCGGGCACATGCTTAGCGATGCAATATCGCTATTCATTGCGCTATTGGCATTTACTTTTAGTAGCAAAGTTGCTGACTACGGTAAGACCTATGGTTACAAAAGGTTTGAAATATTGGCCGCAGTGATCAATGGTGCGACCCTCATACTGATATCGGCCTACATCATTTATGAAGCAATTGAACGCTTCCAAACCCCTCACGAAATAGCATCAAAGGGGATGTTGATCGTAGCATTTGTCGGACTGCTGGTAAACGTATTGGTCGCCTGGATAATGATGCGTGGCGGCAATGTAGAAGATAATCTCAATATGAGGGGAGCATACCTCCACGTAATAAGCGATATGCTTGGATCGGTTGGTGCAATTATTGCCGCTTTACTAATTATGTTTTTTGGTTGGGGATGGGCAGATCCTTTAGCGAGTATAATCGTCGCGATGCTGGTACTGCGAAGTGGGTATTTGGTGACGCAATCGTCGATCCACGTGCTGATGGAAGGTACTCCGGATAATATTGAGATTGAGAAGGTAGCGCAAGAAATCATGAAAAATGAAGAAGTAAAGGGTATTCATGACTTGCATATATGGACTATTACAAGTGAGATGAACGCACTTACCTGCCATGCTGTCGTAGAAGAAAAAATGACCGTTGGAGAGAGTGAACGTATACTTCGGAAAATAGAACATGACTTGGAACATATGAATATTCACCACTTGACTATTCAATTTGAAACTCCGTCCCATCAGCATGATGAGTCTCTTTTATGTAGTGTGAGAGGAGAAAAGTCACTGCACAGTCATCATCAACATTAAAGATGAATGAGTTTAAATTAGGTTTTAACACCAAGTCTAAGATATAGAAATGAAAACAAACAAATTGATAATAGCAACCTTGGTCTTAGTATCGCTATTTGCCTACTCCTGTGGTAATGAAAATAAAAGTACTCAAAACGATCACAGTGGCCATGAACATGCTGCCATGGTAGAAGCAGGTAGTAGCAGGAACGAAGACGGGCAATTGATAGATGCAGCAGGGAATCTCATCACTGGCTGTCCGGGCCATAGAGAAATGGTGGGATCGGAAGGGGATATGTGTCCTAAGTGCGAGTATATGACAATGATTCCTATCACTTGGGATATTACAGGAGTAGATACGGTTAGAGTTACTTCATTGGCAGACTATAATCCACCATCGGATAAGCTAAAAAAAAGTAAGCTCGAGTGATTTTAGTTAGGTAGTCAATGGCGTTCAATAGTCATAACATGCTTGTATTATCTTAAGCAGGTCATTTTTAAAAAAAGTGACCTACTTTTTTGATAGTATATGTTCAGTAACATATCGCAATATATATTAAGAGATTTTGTAATGTAACCCATAACTATTGTAGTATAAATATCGAACAAAAAGCATGCTGAATATTTCAGCTATACTATGCATAACTTTTCGTTATTGGGTATAAAGAACATCCAAGGTGTTTGGTTTGCTTTGGCTTTTACCAGCGTAGGTCTCGAAACAAACGTTAAGGAATCTTTTCGGGAACAATAATATCAAGCCATTCGGTGCTTTCCTAGCTGCACAGATATTCAATATTCTTATTACGCTTCTTATAGCTTTTTGGGTAGGTTAGGTTAGTAAATCGGAGGATTATCCAGATTTGATGAAACAAGCAGCAATTGACGACAAACAATCTATTATTCAGATACTCTCCAGTGTTTTTCATGATAACCAGAGCGTTAATTATCTGATACCCCAGGTACCCAGCCAAGAGAAAAGAATCCACGCCTTGATGGACTACTCCTTCGAAACTTGCCTATCATTCGGGAAAGTCTATCTCTTAAATGATAGCAGGGCCTGCGCTTTGGTGAGTTTTCCAGAACGCACCAAAACAACGCTGAAGTCCCTTCTGCTAGAAATAAAACTGATCTTTAATTCAATTGGGGTCAGGAATATCAACAAGGCCATCCAAAGGGAAAAGGCAATTTCAAAGCATTACCCCAAAGAGAATATCTACTATTTATGGTTCATAGGCGTCCTGCCGGAATTTCAGGGCCAAAGTATTGGTGAAAAGCTAATGCGTGAGATAATAGCTGATGCCGATCAGATGGGACGACCAATTTACTTGGAAACATCTACTTTGAGGAATATCCCCTGGTATGAGAAGTTTGGATTTGAAGTGTATGGCGAGCTGGATTTTGGATACAAACTGTTTTTAATGAGACGGGAACTACCCTAGATGTTATGCGTATCGCTGGTACTGATATGCACTTAGTGACATTGCTGTTCATTGTGTTTGAACTGATAATGTTTGTGTATCAGCTGATTTATTATTTGTCCTATCCCCAGGATAAAAAGAGATGGTACTACCTGATACTATTGTTCCTGCTAATCCTGAAAAACACGGCCAGCGGCCTTTTTCCTGACGCGAACTTGACAGCTATCCCGCAGGTGTTTCAATACGGCCTGGCCTATGGGGCCGGTTTTCTGATGGCCTCCTATTTTCCCTACTATTTTTATAAAGCATTCGATCTTACAAGGCTGAAATGGCATGCCCTGTATGGAGTAGTTGTCTTCTTACTGGTCTCTTTTTCGCTTATCTTCTCAGTTGAAGTATTTTTAACCGGCAATATTGATAGTGCCATCAATAATGGATTGATCATTCCGGCCCTATATGGCTTGGTACTCCTCTATCTGATCCTAAGATCTATCCGGGAAAAATACAGAGAAAGCGTCGGGCGAAAGCAAATCTTTGAGATGATAGCGGTTTATATCGCGGTTACCCCCTGGGCCTCACTGGCATTCTTTGCCTTTTTCAGGATCGACCAGGTGGCCGAAGCATTGCTCACCAATATAGGGTTTGTGGTGATCACCATTTTGTTTGTCCGCAAATCCATCCGGGATTCCCGGCGGGTGTATCGGCGCTTGCAGGAACTGGCAAGCCCGTCCAAAGATCTTGAAAATCTATCTAAGCTGGAGCTGCTGGACGAAACGATAGAAGCATTGCAGCAACAGGCCCAAATAGACCTCCGGCAGCGGTTTGAAGAAAACCTGGCCAAATTGAATCTTACCGCAAGAGAGCGGGAGGTGGTTCTGCTGGTACGAAAAGGGCTTAGTTACAAAGCAATTGGGGAAGAATTATTTATATCTGAGAGGACTGTGAATAAGCATGTCCAACATATATTTGAAAAGCTAGGCGTTGCGAATCGTATTCAGATGATCAATGTACTTGAATCTTAACGACTTGCCGGACGTCTTTACGTGTTTTTGCGTACGTATATATGCCTAAAATCCTTCATTTTACGTATTTACTTTGACTTGATTAATTCTGAATTTTGATTCATCTGCACTCAAAGGCAGTCCATTCATCTCTATCCCTCTTTGAATAAGGTCAGTAATTCAGATCAACGTCATGGAACTAGGGTACACGCTCGAATGGATGGATTTGGTCATATCCCAAGTACTGGATCCGGACCACACGGACTTGTCGGAACTCAACAGTGAACAAGCCCGTTGGATAGCAGAAAATGCTGCGAAAGAGAAGGTAAGGCATTTAAGCCTGATCAAAAATTACGTTTTTTATTTTGCCGACGACGACAAAATCCAGCTGGTCGTCCGTCAGTATTATGCCGCGCTTTCCCGGCTGCTAGAGCAGGCACAGGCAAACCACGCCAGGATACGACCAGTTCCCAAGGCGCTAGATAGCCTGTTCAATTTTATCGCGGAGGCGATTGAGGAGATAATGGCCATGATCGCCGAGCGGTTTTCTCACTATCTGGATCCGGACGAAACGGTTCCAGGTTCCTATTTAGCTAAAATAAGGTCCGACCTTGCCCGGCAGGCCCTTACCGCCAGACATATTCTTTCGCTACCGGGCCTGGACAGTGGGTTGGCGCCGGTAGTACAGAAGGTATTTGACAACCTTTTCCGGGAGACAGCCGACAATAAAATAACGTTTCAGAATTTAGATTATGGTTCTTGTCTTTTAGGTGAGCTTGCAAAGATCCACCCGCGGGATGAGCAAACCGGTGCTTTCTTTTCCGAATTAGAGACCTTTCTGATACGGATGAACTTCAACCACCCGTTTTTTATCCGCTACCTTACAGAAAAGGTAACCCGGCAAATCCAGTCGCTGGGTCAATACCAGGAGCGGGTTGATGCCATGCATTATATCTACCAGCACTTTCATCAAATACAAGCCCGAAAAAGTGCAGCCTATGATCCGGATTGTCAGAGCCTTGAAGTTATAATCGAAAACTGGTTCTCCCAGGAAATCATCTACTTGGAAAAGAAGCTTCATTCTGGACCTGTTCCTGCAAGCGGCACTCGGAAGCCCCTTTCCAAACCTATTCCCGCCAAGGAAGACAGCTTGCAAAGCAAAGTACTATGTGTGCTCTCGGTAGACCAGATAGCGCTCTTTCTGAAAGCAGCGGATGAAATAAAAATAGTAAGTGCGCGATCCATGTCGGCAGTCTTTAAGGCAATAGGCCCTTATTTATCTACACCCTATCAGGAAGACGTATCTTGGGAGAGCATGCGCACAAAAACCTACGCTCCAGAAGAGAGAGACAAGAAAATCGTTATTCAAACCCTTGAAAAGATGATCCGGAAGATTTCGGAGTATTAGAAGCTCCGGGCGGAATATCAATCACTGACCCAGCCCTCTTCTTTTCGGATGTCTTTGACATGATTAGACAACAGCCACTCCAGGAAATGATCCCTATCATCAGGCGTATGCTTGACAATATCTCCGCTAGAGAGAATAATGGTAAATAAGTCCAGGATAACCATGAACTGATCTAGCTCATGGGCGGCATACTGAAATCCGGGGTAGAACGATGGTGAAGCTTTCATTAGAGGCAAACAGTTAATGCGGCGTGTTAAGACTACGGCTTGCCCTTTAAAAAAAGGCGCAGGCAGCAACTTACAGTACTGAGGTCTTAGGAAACCCGACAC
>CAZAVR010000217.1:0-394 GCA_964488435.1 uncultured Cytophagales bacterium
ACGCGGTGTATTTTCTGGCGCTCACCAAGAGTGCATTTCATAGTCAGGACGCGCTTTCGATCAGCCACACGGAGGATTTCTTCATGCTCGACGGTATTTTTCACGAGGGTGGTCGCGAAGTCCGGATTACCTGCGGTTTGCAGCGGGGACAGCGAAAGACCTTGCTGAGCGATCAAAAACCTTATGAGCGTCTCAGCGAGCATATAGGGAGATTTCCGGTGGTACTTGTGGCGCCCAATGATACGGATGTTATACGTGACGGCAGTGAGGAGCGGCGCAAGTTCTTTGACGGGATCATTTGTCAGCTCGATCAGCAGTATCTTCGGGATCTCCTGGAGTATAACCGCGTACTCGCGCAGCGGAACGGGTTGCTGAAATTATCATTGTTGTCGAA
>CAZAVR010000217.1:404-6993 GCA_964488435.1 uncultured Cytophagales bacterium
ATTATTTGCGGAGCGTAACTACATAGACTCCGATCTGCTGGAGAGCTATAATGAGCCGCTTCTACGGCTGGCCCGGCGTATTTACGGGAAGAGGAGGAGTTTCCTTGAAATATTTCAGTCGTTTTTTCAAAAATACTATACTTATCTGAGTCAGGGAAGAGAGGAAGTAGGCGTAGTATATGAGAGTGAGTTATCCTCGGACGACTTTAGAAGTGAATTCCTTAAAAATCAGGAACGGGATATATACAGTCATCGTACAGGCAAAGGCGTTCATAAGGATGAGTTTGTTTTTACGCTGGAGGAAAGGCCTCTCAAGAAATTCGGCTCCCAGGGCCAGCAGAAGTCCTTCGCGATCGCCATGCGGCTCGCACAGTATGAAATGATAGAGGCGGAGACGGGAAAAAAGCCTGTACTTTTGCTGGATGACATATTCGACAAGCTCGACGAGCGGAGAATAACGCAGTTGATTGCGCTGATGGACGGGGCTACGTTTGGGCAGGTGTTGATTACGGATGCAAGACCTGAACGAACAAAGGCGCTTCTTGCCGGCCTGAATGCAGAAACATGTTTTATAGAGATCAGAAAAGATCAGCTTTCCGTGTGATTTCTCCAACGCGTTGAAAAAGCAACGCAACTCCTTGTTTATGAGATAATAAATCGTTAGATTTGATTGATTCTCCCTAAATCAGGGTTGGATATCGCGTGACTAAATTATTGCTATGTATTTGATCTTCTAAAATATGTACAGTTATGAAAGCGTTGAGGGGCTTGTTTTGGTTAGGTGTGGCGGCTCTTTCCGTCGTTTACGGCCCAGTCTATGGCCAAAAAACAGCTAAAAGCAGGGAGCTTTTTGGTTTTCAGATCCAGGGGAAGCGTAAGTCGGTGCGTGTGCCTTTTGAATTACATTCCAACCTGATCCTTGTCCCGGTTGTGGTTAACTACAGGGATACGCTCAGGTTTATTCTTGACACGGGGGTCAGTTCGACTATTGTAACCAGCCCTAAGGCGATTAAGGGGAATCCGCTGCTCCTGATCCGTAAGGTTTCGCTGACAGGGGTGGGTGAAGGCAATTCGCTTTCTGCCCATGTAGCCATCAATAATTCACTTGAGCTCGGGGGGCTTTTGGCCCATCGCCAGAATATGGTAGTGCTCGATGAGGATGTGCTTGACTTGTCGGAGTATGTGGGTACGCCCGTTCATGGCATTTTCGGGTACGAAATTTTTGCGGGCTTTGTCGTGACACTCGACTTTAGCCATCGTGAGCTGGTGATTACCAAGCCTGAGCACTACCGGTACACCCGAAGAAAGGGGGATATTTACCCGATAACTATTGAGGATACCAAACCATTTACGAATGCTGTGACTTTGCTGGCCGACGGCAGAGAGCATCCGATCAAGGTGGCCATTGACACCGGCGCCGGACATGCGCTGTTACTGGACAAGTCATCGTCAAAGAGCGTGCGGCTTCCGGATAAAGTGATCCGGGCGCAGCTGGGAAGGGGGTTGAACGGAGTGATCAACGGAGATTTGGGAAGAATAGACGGCGTGCGGCTCGGGAAGTATGAGCTTGAAAATGTGGTGGCATCCTTTCCTGACAGTCTTTCTTTTGCGTCTAAGTTGTCAACCGAGGATAGCAGGCAGGGGAATATCGGCTGCGAGTTGTTACGCAGGTTTAAGGTGACCATCAATTACCGGGACAATTATATGGTTTTGAAGCCGGTTCGAAAGTTGATGAAAGAGAAGTTCGAGCATGATATGAGCGGGATTGAAATAAAGGCAGAGGGCGAGGATCTGAAATCGTACATCGTGAGCCACGTGCTTCATGGTTCTCCTGCTTATCATGCCGGGTTGGTAGAAGGAGATGTGTTGCTTTTTATGAATGAAAGGGCCATGTCGGACATGACGGTAAGTGACGTATACCGTTTGCTTCAGAAAGGCGACGGCAAAGCTATAGGCGTAGTGCTCAGGCGCCAGGGTTCGCTTGTTTTTACACAGATTACACTTAAGAGAATGATATAAGAAGTACGCATGGCAGCTCTTTTGCCGAGTGCCAGGGCTATATTGTCAGTAAAAGCCGGAAGAGTCAGATCAGGCCTTGGACTCCTGTACTTTTATTACGGGAGTGTTGAATTGCTTTGCTTTCTGGGAAGAACCATAAGCCGGACAGGCTTTACGGGCGCAGGATACTCCCAGTAGCAGCATACCCGCGGACAACAGCAGCACAGTTTTTTTCATCTTTATCTTTATTTATGTCGGGCAGCATCCTGCACCGACCTTGCCCTGAGTTATTAAACGTTCAAGCGGACTATTTTTGTATAAAGTGTGCAGAAAATAGTTTCATGCCGGCGAAACCTTAGTTTTTAGCGTCTATCAGTTCGTTTTCCTCGTTCTCACCCAAAGCTTCGGTATTGTCTTTGCGGTTGTGAATATAAGAATTATTTCTGAAGCCCAAAACCTGGAGCATGGATTCGCTGTCCTGCTCGTGTGCGAATACACTCGTCGTGATTTTCCCGTCGGAATCCTTGTCGACGAGCACATGCTTGGGTGCGGGGATAAGGCAGTGTTGTATTCCGCCGTAACCTCCGAGAGACTCCTGGTAAGCGCCCGTATGGAAGAATCCGATGTACTGCGTCTCATCATCCCCGAAAATAGGGAGGTAGAGGTCTGCACTATGCATTTCAGTATTGTAAAAATCGTGCGAGTCACAGGTAAGACCGCCCAGGTTCACCTTCTGGTAAGGATTGTCCCAGTTGTTGATCGGAAGCATGATATACTTCTGGTTCATTCCCCAGGAGTCAGGAAGGTGGGTGATGAAGGAGCCGTCGATCATGTACCACAATTCTTTGTCGTTCTGCAATTTTTTGTCGATCACCTTGTAAACAACGGCTCCGCTCTCTCCGACCGTATAGCTACCAAACTCGGTAAATATATGTGGGACCGGCACATTGTTTTTGTTGCAGATCCACTGGATGTTTTCTACGATTTCATCAATCATCTGCTGGTAATCGTAGTTGGCCTGCAGGGAGGTCTGTATAGGCAAGCCACCGCCTACATCAATCGAGTCCAGATCCGGACATATTTTTTTCATTTCGCAATACTTGAACATGAACCGCGTGAGCTCACTCCAGTAGTACGCGCTGTCTTTAATGCCTGTGTTGATGAAGAAGTGAAGCATTTTCAGCTTAAACTTCGGATTCGGTTTGATCTTTTCCTTGTAGAGCTCGAGTACGTCGTTGTAACGAATGCCCAGTCTTGAGGTATAAAATGCGAAATTAGGCTCTTCGTCAGTGGCAATGCGGATCCCGAAATTGACAGTGTCTGCATTCACCATTTGTTCATAAGATTCGATCTCCTTCAGATTGTCAAGAATAGGGATAACGTTGAAGCCTTCATTTAGGAGCTCGCTCAGATACTGTGTGTACAGCGGCCTTTTGTAGCCATTTGCCAGTATAAAGGTAGACTTGTTTACCTTTCCGCGGCGGTAAAGCTCACGTATGATAGGGATGTCGAATGATGACGAGGTTTCAAGATGTATGTTGTGATTGAGCGCCTCTTCCAGTACGAAACTGAAATGAGAGGATTTGGTACAATAGCAATAGGTGTAGGTACCCTTATAGTTATGCCTTTTAAAAGCATTGCGAAAAAACATCCTGGCATTCTCAATATGCTCACCGATTTTCGGCAAATAGGTCAGCTTGAGCGGTGTACCATGTTCCCGGATGATCTCCATCAGAGGTACATTGTTGAACAGCAAGTTATTTTGATCCACGTTGAACTCCATGGTAGGGAATTCGAACGACTGCTGAATCAGGTCAATGTAGCTTTTCATTTTTTACAAGTCGATTATTAGGTAAATAAAAACCGGGATCCGCACCGGCTTAAAAAAGCCCACGAAATTGGGTATAAAAGTTGTTTTTAACAAACATCATTTCAGGTTAATTCATTCCTTGCGAACAGGAGTTTATTTTAAGAAACCGGCTGTTTATCCTTCAATATTGTCCATTCATACTTTTTTTGATTGACCTGCAGCTTTTTTTGAATTATTCTTGCCTTGCATTCATAGCCATGATCAGCGTTTTTGTGGAGAAATAAATTGAAAAAATACCATTTTGTTTTTTTGTCTCTACTATAAGCATTGTGATAATTGTACAACGTCCGTAAAAGAAGTATCGGATGGAGTGTTGTATGTAAGTTTCTAATATTCAATTAGTTGGTTTTCTATTTGGAGTGTGAGCGATTTGCGAAAAAAATAAATACTTGGTAAGGGTCAAGAAACTTTGAAATCTTTTTGAGTTTCTTTGGTTTTTTTCATTGGAATGGTGCAAATTTGTCCCATGAAAGAAAGGATACTGAAATCGTCGGTAAGGCTGTTTTTCAAATACGGAATACGCAGCGTTACGATGGACGACATTGCGAAAGAACTGGGGATTTCGAAGAAGACGATCTATCAGCACTATAATGACAAAGATCAGATCGTCAATGATGTGATTGACTTTGATATCAGCTGTTGTCATTCGGATAGTCAGGTTTTGAAAAGGGCATCGGAAAACCCGGTGGATGGAATGTTGAGAGGAATTGCGATGATCAGCGAAGGATTCGCTCTGATGAAGCATACATTTATCAACGATCTTAAGAAGTATTATCCGGGTGCCTGGGAAAAGCTGATGAAGCACAAAAACGACTTTTTTATCTATGAAATTGAGCAAAATCTGGAAGAAGGAAAGGCACAGGGGTTGTATCGTGATGAAATAGACGTAGCTATTCTGGCACGCCTGCGCCTTCAGCAGATAGAATTTGGTTTGGATGAAGATGTTTTTCCTGGCGACAGGTTTTCCATAGTCAATGTTCAGATGGAGTTTTTGCACCATTTTCTCCGCGGTGTTCTTTCTGAAGAAGGTTTTAAAATTTATAATCAGTTCACCACAAAATCAACAATTGAATCTCTTATCCATGAAAAAAATTGGACAGTTCCGAAGTCGTCTGCTGCTGTTGGCAACGTCTGTATGGCTGGTTATGCCGGCGGCAGCGCAGGAAAGCGGAAAGTATTCTTTACAACAAGCTATTGACTACGCGCTTCAGCAAAATATCAATGTAAAGAACAGCAGGCTGGAGGCGCTCTCTGCCGAGGCCAGGATCGGTGAAATAAGGGCGGCCGGATTACCGCAAGTCAGCGGTTTTTTCGGGTATACCAATAACCTGATTCTTCAGAAGATGGTACTTCCTGCCAACACTTTCGATCCTTCGGCGCCTGCCGATGCGGATCCGCTGATCGTGGCTTTCGGAATTAAGCAAACAGGTATGCTGGGGGCGACATGGAACCAACTTCTGTTCAACGGTTCTTATTTCGTGGGTTTGAGGGCTGCCAACACGTATAGGGAGCTGGCTCAGAAGGGAGTTACCCAATCGAAAGTAGCCGTTGCCGAAGCTGTGTCAAAGGCCTATTATTCTGCACAGGTAGCCGACGAGCAAGCCAAGGTGCTGGATCTCAACATAGGACGGCTGGATACCTTGCTGAGAGAAACGAAAGCCATGAACGAGGGAGGTTTCGTAGAGAAAATAGACGTTGATCGCATAGAAGTTCAGCTGAACAATCTCCAGTCCGAGCGGCAAAAGGTGAAGAATTTGATAGAACTAAGCTATGCTTTGTTGAAATTTCAGATGGGTATGCCTCAGGATGGTCCCATCGTCCTTACGGATCGGCTGGCTGAAGGAAGTAATCTGGAGACGGTAAAAGCCGGGATTTCCATGACGGATCCTACTTATAGTAACCGGATTGAATATTCTTTGCTGGATACACAGAACAAGCTGGCTCAGCTGGACCTTCAAAACATCAGATCGGGCTACTTGCCTACCGTATCGGCCTCCCTGGGTTACGGTTATAACAACGGACGCAATGGATTTGGCGACCTGTTCTCTACCAAGTGGTTCAATAATTCGGCGCTCAATCTGAATATATCCATCCCGATATTTGACGGGCTGACGAAGCATTACCAGGTTCAGCAGAAAAAGGTAGCCATCGACAAGCTGAGAGGTACCCAAACTTTACTGGAGCAGTCGATCGATCTGGAGGTGAAACAGGCAAGGACCAATATGACCAATGCGCTGGAGACCATCAATACCCTGCAGCGCAATGTGGATCTGGCCAAAGAGGTAGTGCGGGTATCGAGAATCAAATACAAGGAAGGGGTCGGTTCTAATATTGAGGTGATCAATGCAGAATCATCTCTCAAGGAATCGCAGACCAATTATTTTGCCGCCTTATATGATGTCCTGATTGCGAAAGTAGATCTGCTTAAGGCCAAGGGGGAATTATACAATGAGAAATAGAAATCCATCGTCCTGTCAACCAATCATAATCTAAAACTGAAATATACATGTTACGAAATTACATATTGATATCCTTTGCTGCGCTGCTTATGCTGGCCTGCGGCGGAGAAGAAAAAAAAGGCGGCCTTGAAGAAAAGAAAAGCGAGTTGGCCAGGTTGAAAACTGACCAAAGGGAGCTGGAACAGAAGATCAAGGCTTTAGAAACGGAGGTTGCAAAAATAGATACCGTAAAAGCCGGTTCCAGCCGTGCAAAATCTGTAGT
>CAZAVR010000218.1:0-6985 GCA_964488435.1 uncultured Cytophagales bacterium
AAAAAACTGAGGCGATCGTTGTGCCGAGAAGCGCCTTCGTGGGAAGTGTGAATTCCGGAAAGGTGTATGTGCTAGAAGGAGAGGATAAGGTGCGTATCAAAACTGTAACACCCGGTGCCATTACGGGTGAATCGGTAGTTATTCTCTCAGGTTTGTCTGAAAATGAGTCTGTGGTAGTCGCAGGCCAGATCAACCTGTCGGACGGGTCAAGAGTTTCCGTTCTGAAAAACTGAAGCCCTGTACGCACCGCTGATTTAACGGTAAAGTATGTACAGGAAGGTCACTATAAAAACAGAATCAAATGCAAATTGCCAATATATCCGTTAAACGCCCGACTCTGGTCATCGTCGTGTTCATAGCACTGACGCTCTTCGGGCTGCTAAGCTACTTTTCGCTCAACTATGAGCTGTTACCTAAGTTTTCTCCGGGTGTCATATCGATCAGTACCATATATCCGGGCGCCTCGCCGGGAGAAGTTGAAAATACGGTTACTAAAAAGCTGGAAGATGCCGTGGCCACGCTGGAAAATGTAAAAAAGCTGGATGCTGTATCTTATGAGAGCCTTTCTCTGATCACCATTACCCTCACTGACAATGCAGATGTGGATCAACTGCTGAATGACGCGCAGCGGAAGGTAAATGCGATCGTTTCGGACTTGCCGGAGGACGCCACTACGCCCTCTCTGGCCAAGTTTTCACTGGATGATCTGCCGATTATTACCATGGCAGCCACGGCTAAAATTGACGAAGCTGCCTTCTTTGACCTGATGGATAAAAAGGTGCAGCCTGTGCTTTCGCGTGTAAATGGTGTCGCCCAGGTCAACCTGATCGGCGGGCAGGAGCGTGAGATCCAGGTGAATCTCGATGCGTCCAGGCTGGAAGCTTATGGCCTCACCATTCTACAGGTTCAGCAAACCATATTGGCGTCCAATCTTGATTTTCCTACCGGGAGTGTCAAGTCGGACGATCAGGATATACTGGTGCGCCTGGCCGGAAAGTACAAATCTGTTGATGAGCTCAGAAACCTGGTAGTGGCTACCTCTGACAAAGGAGCCCAGGTTCGGTTGAAGGATGTGGCTGACGTACAGGATGCGCAGAAAGACGTGGAGAAGATCGCCCGAGTGGATCGTAACAGCGCGCTTGCTGTTAAAATTATCAAGCAATCCGACGCCAATGCTGTGGAGGTAAGCAAGGCGGTCAAAAAGATTTTAGCCAGTCTCCATGAGGAGTATAAAACAGAGGGTTTGCATATCGCGATCGCAAGTGATGGTTCGGATTATACGCTGGCTTCGGCCAATGCTGTGGTGATTGACCTGGTCCTGGCTATTGTGCTGGTGGCAGCCATTATGCTTCTTTTTCTTCATAGCTTCAGGAATGCGATGATCGTGATGATCGCGATTCCGGCATCGCTTATTGCTACGTTTATAGGTATGAGTTTCATGGGATTTTCTCTGAATCTGATGTCGCTTATCGCCTTATCACTGGTGGTGGGTATATTGGTGGATGATGCCATTGTGGTGATTGAGAACATCTACAGGCACATGGAAATGGGTAAGAATAAGGTACGTGCTTCGCTTGACGGGGCAAAGGAGATCGGCTTTACAGTTATTTCCATTACGCTGGTGATTATTGTTGTGTTTTTGCCTATTTCTCTGAGCAGCAGCCTGGTGGCAAAAATATTGAGAGAGTTCTGTCTCGTGGTAGTCATTGCGGTATCGTTAAGTCTTATTACTTCCTTTACCCTGGTTCCACTGATGACGTCACGCTTTGGGCGACTGGAACACATTACCGGGAAAAATGTTTTTGGTAAGTTTATCCTGTGGTTTGAGAGACAAATCGCTGCGTTTACCAAATGGGTGGGTGAATTTCTGCAGTGGTGCCTCGGTCACAAGTTGATTACGATGATTGTTATCACGGGTATGCTGGTGGGGTCTTTCAGCCTTATTTCCAACAAATTTATTGCCTCGGAGTTTATGCCGATGGGGGACAGAGGAGAGTTTCTTGTACAGATTGAATTGCCCAAAGATGTATCCATAGAACAAACAAACCTGTTGACGCGTAAGGCAGAAGACTACCTTTCAGAGAAAAAGGAGGTCGTTTCACTCATCACAACTGTAGGACAATCCAGCTCCGGGGGCGTTGCGACACTTTCTCCAGCCTACCAGTCAGAGATCGCGGTACATCTTGTTGATAAAAAGGACCGGGACGTGTCTTCCGATATCTACGCCGCAAAGATCAAACAAGAGCTAGAAACCATTCTGGTGGGCGCTAAGGTTAAAACCGTTCCTGTGAATCTGATGGGAATGGCCCAGCGGGCTCCGGTAGAAATGATCGTTACAGGCTCTGACCTGGACAGTGTAACTGCTTTTTCGGAACGTGTGCTGGAGAAACTGAAGACCATTCCTGGTGCTTCGGAAGCAAAGCTATCTGCAGAATCGGGTAACCCGGAAATATCAGTACAGGTGGACAGAGACAAAATGGCAGCACTGGGTCTGAGCCTGCAGACGGTAGGGGCTACCATGCAGCTTGCCTTTAATGGGAATACGGACGGTAAATATCGCCAGGGACAGTATGAGTACGATATCAACGTCCGTTTCGACGATTACAACAGGAAAAATGCCGAGGATGTCCGCAACATACAGTTTGCTAACAATCGTGGAGAACTTATCAAACTTTCTCAATTTGCAGTGATCAGTGAGAGTTCGGGGCCAAGCCAGCTGGAACGTCGGGACAAGAGTGCTTCCGTTAAAGTCCAGTCGCAGGCCATAGGCAGGGCTGCCAGTGCAGTGGTTGGAGATTTGCAGGTAGCTATAGAAAATGTGGCCAAGCCTACAGGGGTGAACTACAAATGGGGAGGTGACATGGAAAGCCAGTCCGAGGGATTCGGTTCTATGTTACTGGCACTTGCTGTGTCTATATTGCTGGTTTACTTCATCATGGTGGCATTGTACAATAGTTTTGCTTACCCTTTCGTGGTTTTGTTTTCCATTCCGTTATCTATCATCGGTGCGCTGTTCGCGCTGGCATTGACGAATAACTCACTGAATATCTTTACGATGCTTGGCATGATCATGCTGATCGGGCTGGTGGCGAAGAACGCCATTATACTTGTCGATTTTACCAATCAACTCAAAGAGGAGGGGAAGAGCACGAGGGAGTCTCTCCTGCTCGCGAACAAGGCGCGTCTCCGGCCTATTTTGATGACAACAATTGCCATGGTGATAGGTATGCTTCCGATCGCGATGGCGGCCGGGCCGGGTTCCGAGCTGAAAAATGGTCTGGCGTGGGTCATTATAGGAGGGCTGATCAGTTCGTTGTTCCTGACATTGATTGTTGTGCCTGTGGTGTACCAGATCATGGACAATATCATGCACCGATTGGGATGGGACAAGCCGGGTTTGCCTGTAGATGAGCTTGCTTCGGAGCCCTACGAGCATGTGGAAGTCAGTGAGTATTGATGGGTGTTCTTTGAAAGAGGTAAGCCCGGATACGGTTATTGATGCCATTTTTGTATCTTACCCGCGGTTTTGAGGTACCGCTAAAATACTATGAAAAGGTTATGCAGCATAGTTTTCCACTAAGGCAGCTGATTCGTCAAAGCGGCAAATTGGTTTTATTGTTTGTACTTGCTTCGCTGATTATCGGTACCTCCAATCAGTCGGATCTTTCCGGCGTGCTCATGTCTGCGTTAATCACTTTTGTACTCTACGGGTTTATTTTTTTTATCAATATAGGATTGCTCGTTTATTATGGACGGCAGAAGGGATTATCGAGAGAGATGAAAGGCAAGCGTATATTTCTCACAGGTTACCTTGCCGCTACTTTCTTATTTCTGTGCTTTTACCTTTTAAATGTCTATTTGCGTGATCGGGGAATATTTCTTTCCCCTGAAGGTCAGAGTCTTGTTGAAAGAGCGACCGGGTGGAGAGCTTATGTATACCTGCCTTGTGTCAGTTTTATCATGTACTCGTTCATATTCATCATCCAGACGCTGATCGTTCAGCAGTATGAAAAGAACAGGATCGAACTGGAATTGCTAAAGCTGAAAGCAGTGAATGTTGAAACAGCCAACCAGTTACTAAGACAGCAGATTCAGCCTCATTTTTTATTCAACGCCCTGAATGTACTTAAATCGCTTATCAGGAAATATCCGCAGACAGCCGAAGCCTATCTTCTCCGTTTGTCTGATTTCCTGAGGGCTTCTATCAGTCGAAATCCTTCAGGAGTGGCCACGGTTCGGGAGGAGCTGAAGCTTTGTGACGATTATATGGAGATGCAGAAAATCCGTTTTGGAAATGCACTTGTATACGACAACAGAATAAGTGGGAATGATGACAGTCTGGAGAAGACGTTGCCGTTTTTTTCGTTACAGCCGCTCTTAGAGAACGCAATCAAGCACAATGAATTGACGGAGTCCCATCCTCTGACTGTCACCCTGAAGACGGAGGATGGTTACATAAGGGTGAGTAATAACCTCCGGAAGAAGAAAACAATCGAATCTGCTTCAGGTAGTGGTCTGGCCAATCTGAGGGAACGGTACAAGTTGCTTTCGGGTGATGATATCGTGATTACGGGTAACGATAACGCGTTTACAGTCAGTATCAAAATAATTGAGAAATGAAGATAGCTGTCATTGAAGACGAGAGGCTTACCGCTGACGATTTATGTGATATGATTTTGGTTTCTGATCCTCAGGCTGTGATTGTGGCTAAACTTGCGTCTGTCAGGGAGGCCATCCTTTACTTTAGCCGCAATGAGAAGCCGGATGTCATATTCAGCGATATTCAGTTGGGCGACGGTCTCAGTTTTGAGATATTCCAGGAACTTGAGCTGAATGTGCCCATTATTTTTTGTACGGCTTATGACGAGTATGCTATCGAAGCCTTCAAAATGAGTGGAATTCACTATATTCTGAAACCGTTCGATGAGAGAGATGTTGCCCTTGCTCTGGTGAAATACAAGAGTTTACAGGCTTCTTTTGTACCTAAAACTGACACCATCAGTCAGGCATTTGACCTGCTGAAGAAGCGGATGCCTGTCGCGCAAACGTCTATTCTTGTGCATTACCGGGATATGATTCTGCCCGTGAAATTTGAAAATATCGCTGTGTTTTATATCAGAAATGAAGTGACGATGCTTTGTACATTTGACAATCAGAAGTACCCGATCGGAAAGACGCTCGATGAAATTCAACAGCTGACTGGCCATGATTTTTTCAGGGTGAATCGCCAGTTTATTGTGAACAGATCGGCTGTAAAGAGTGCTGCTCAATATTTTTCCAGGAAACTAGCTCTTTCATTGACCGTTCCTGTAGAAGATAGCATCCTGATCAGCAGAGAAAAGATCAAACCTTTTCTCGAATGGCTGGAAGGGTACCAAGATGTCTGATATTAGTAAAGGCAGGGGATGACGGGAAGCTTACATCTTTTCAGGCGATCAAAATTGTTTTTCGGCTAAGTGGTTATGCTGATCAAACAGCGCATTCCTGAAAGCCAGTGAGGCGAGGTGTACCTGGGTTTCCCAGTCTGAAGCAGCTTCGCTACCCGCATCATCTGAAATGTATTTTAGACATAGGAACGGGATATTTTCAGTCATAGCGATCAGGGCGAGCGGATAGGCTTCCATGTCGATCACGTCATAAAGATGGTCGCGATGGTTCATGACGAAACTGTCGCCGCTGCCACAGGTGCCTTCCGTCAAATCCCGGAGACGAATGCCGTAATCCAGCACACGCGGTACATTCGAAAAGGGTGTCTGGTATAGCTCGAATCCAAGGCCCGTTACGTCCATGTCGCGCTGAACAAAGCGGTTGCAGCATACGATTTCACCCTTTCCAAAACGGCTGCTTCCTGCCGTACCGAGGTTGACGATTAGTTTGGGTTGGCTACGAATGATAGCCTTTGTAAGGGATATGGCTGCATTTACTTTGCCGATACCGGTGGTTATCTTATTCATTCCATCGAAAGCAGTACCTGCTTCTACTTCCAAAGCAAAAACGAAGAGGATGTCTGAAACTGCAAAGGAAAGGGTATCGTTAATTTTTATAGTCATATTTTAATTCGGCCTGTATCGCAACAGGCGTAGCGGCTTTTTAATCTTACCCGACAGCGCTTAGTCTATATTTATTCCGGCTGTAAAAGCGCCGGTAATCGTGTTAGCAGACAGTGATCCTGTTGCCGACGCCGAAAGTACCATCAGATACTTACTATGCGCCATTATTTCTATATAACTTCCTGACATACTGCACCCGCAACAGGAATAAAGTTGTTGCTATCTTCGTACTCGGATACGTACAATTGTGCGCGCAGTGTAACAGCTGTGCCGATAGTCAGGTTGATTCCGTTTGTCAACGTAACGGAAGCAGACATGTCGGTAAGGATACCGTTTCTCGGACTGGAAAAGGCGAAGGTTTTTGTCCCGTCTAATAACAGATTCGTTGACCCCAGGAAAAAGGCAGGTCCTTCAGCAAAGGACCCGAAGCTGATCATCTGGGAGTTAGCGGGATTGCCAAGAATATCGGTAGATAAGGTAACGGGTGTGGAACCGGAAGAAAAAGGGATGATGGTTCCTCCCGTATTGGTGCCTACCTCGGTAGGAATGTCCGATGTTTTGGCTAATTTCACCCATTGCATGCCATCATAGAGCCATAGCCCTCTGTCCATGCTTGTTTGATAAACGATCAGGCCGTCTGCAGGATTCAGGACGTCTGTACGCCTAGTCACCCGAGGTACCAGGAATCCCTTGTCTGAAGCTGTCACGTCCAGCTGTGCGGAAGGATCGGGTGTGTCGGTTCCTATGCCGACCTGAGCGGACATAATAAAAGGAGCGATGACAAAAATGATAAGGCCAAAATAAGTTCTGATCCTATCAAGCTGACAGAAAAGGGATTTTTCTGAGGATATCATTAAAAATCACTGTTAAGTTTTAATGTTAGTTTTTAGCAAATTTAGAATGATATACGCGGCCATTCTGGTCGGTGATCCGTA
>CAZAVR010000219.1:0-6968 GCA_964488435.1 uncultured Cytophagales bacterium
GTATAGCAGGTGGGTTTGGAGGGGCGGTGTCCGGAGTGACGGAAGGCACCACGAGTATATTTTCTGAGATATATCAAAAGAAAGCATCCCTGCCCGTTCGTCGGTTACATTCTCCGCATTGACAATCACACGGAGCTCTCTTCCTGCCTGAATCGCATAGCATTTCTCTACGCCATTGAATGAGAGAGCCAGGTTTTCAAGATCACGGAGACGTTGAATATAAGATTCCATCATCTCACGACGTGCGCCCGGTCTGGAACCTGAAATGGCATCACAAACCTGGATGATCGGAGAGATCATGCTGGTCATCTCTATCTCGTCGTGGTGAGCACCTATCGCATTACATACTTCGGGATTTTCCTTGTACTTTTTGGCGAGTTCCATTCCCAGAATGGCGTGTGGCATTTCAGACTCTTCATGCCAAACCTTGCCAATATCATGAAGAAGTCCCGCACGTTTCGCGATCTTCACGTTCAGGCCCAATTCAGCAGCCATTGTAGCGCAAAGCTTCGCTACCTCTCTCGAATGTTGAAGGAGGTTCTGTCCGTAGGACGAGCGGAAACGCATACGACCTACCATTTTTACCAGTTCGGGATGTAAGCCGTGCACACCCATATCTATAACCGTTCTCTCCCCTATTTCAACGATTTCGTCTTCTATGTTTTTGCGGGTTTTGGCGACAACTTCCTCTATACGGGCCGGGTGGATTCTACCATCCTGAACAAGCCTGTGCATGGAAAGACGTGCGATCTCTCTGCGCACGGGGTCAAAGCCTGAAATAACTATCGCCTCAGGAGTGTCATCCACTATAATTTCCACCCCTGTCGCAGCTTCCAGCGCCCGTATGTTGCGCCCCTCCCTTCCGATGATCTTTCCTTTTACGTCGTCATTCTCAATATTGAAGACAGATACACAGTTTTCTATAGCGTGCTCTGCCGCCGTTCTCTGTATTGTTTCTATGACGATCTTCTTGGCCTCCTTGGTGGCGGTAAGCCTCGACTCCTCCATGATGGTTTTCACGTAGGACGCCGCTTTTGAGTCAGCCTCCGCCTTTAAAGCGTCCACCAATTGCTCACGAGCCTGATCAGCTGTCAGATTGGCAATTTTCTCCAGCTGGGACACCTGCTGCTGCAACATTTTCTCCGCCTCGTCACGACGCTTGTTGGCCGCCTCCAACTGCTGAGTCAAATTACCCTTCAGCGATTCGATCTCATTCTCCTTGCGCTTGTTTTGTTCGACAGCCTGAGACAGCTGCTGCTCCTTCTGACGCAGCTTAGCCTCGTTTGACTGAAGAATCCCACGCTTGTTGTTGGCTTCTTCCTCAAACTCCGACTTCAGCTTCAGGAATTTCTCCTTCGCTTCAAGAATCCTGTCCTTTTTGATATTTTCTGCTGAGATCTCGGCGTTACGAATGAGATCCCTGGCTCGTTCGGCTGCCTCTTGTTCCTTTTTCTGAAAAGACTTGCGGAAGATGATTCTTCCCACAAAAACACCGATTCCCAAGGCCAGGAGATCAGTTAATAGTAGCGTTATATAATCCATTTTTATTCCTGATAGTTAGAATAGGGGTTAAAACCGCCTCCTTCCTTCAGGTGCCTATCCGAAAAGAAATTAATTGGAAGAAATCTTAGCAGCGATGGCGGGATTCAGCATATCGTCCAGATCGGAAACCCTGTGCTCAAGCATAGCTATCATTTGCTTCATCTGATTCTCATTACGCTGCAACATCACCATACACTCAATAGCAGCCAGCGCAATCGCCTCAAAATCGTCGTATTTTACTTCTCCCGATTTATACATTTGAAACCGCTCCATAAAAGCATCATATCCTTCCAGATACAACGCCTCCTGGTCAGCTGGTACGCTCAGGTTAAAACCTCTGTCTAGCAGACGAATAAAAACCGGTACCTCCTTATTCGTTTTCCTCTCCACGCTCATAAGGTGCCACGAAGGATTTCAATGCACTTATCAATTTCCTTTATATATTCTTCAACCGACTCTCTAATCTCGGATATGCCACCTGATGGTGTCAGCTTATTGGCAACAATCTTAGCGATTTTTTTCGACTTGTTAAAATCCTTTTGTAATTGGTTGTTGTTTTTTTTTAAAACTCTATACTCGTCTGTTAATTTTAAATTAATTTCCTTAAGTGACCTGTTTTCTTTTTTTAATTCAGAAATCTCCATCGCGGCCCGTTTCTGAGCCAACACCACGATCTTCAGTTTTTCCTCAAAATCATTAAGCGTTTTTTCTATTCTTCGGGTGGGAAGCGCAGCCATTTCTTCTGGTAAAACTTAAGTATAAGTCACGAAATCACATTTCTACTGTTCGTATTATCTTTTGTTTAGCACACAAGTGAAACAAGGCGCACAGACCCCCATTTATACAAAATAGTCAATTTTCACCAACTTACCAAAAAAAAGCTGTTTTATTTGCACAATACGCCCCCGTTCCGACAGCATAAGCAAGTAGTATCCTATCCGTTCCTGATCACCGCCCCGAATTCAGTTTCAAAGGCAGACATCAAACGCTTCATCGACTTCTCAATTACTTTATCTGTTAAGGTCTGCTGGTCATCCTGAAGAATAAACGACAACGCATAAGCCTTTTTCCCTCCCAGGTTCCCGCCCTCATAGACGTCAAAAACGTTCAGGCGCTTCAGAAGCTGCCGCTCCGTCCTGAAAGCCAGCTGCCGGAGCTGATCAAAAGTCACACTCTTTTCCAGCACCAGAGAAAGGTCTCTGCGTACCTCAGGAAATTTCGGAACTTCTGCATATTCCACGGTGCCGCTGTACCTTCGGAGCAGATAATCCCAGTCGAAGTCCGCGTAAAACACCGGGAGCTTTACATCTGCTTTCTTCGCTATATCGGGATTCACCTTGCCCAGTGTGACGATCACCTTCCTGTTCACTGTGTAAGCCATTCCGTATTGAAACGCCGGATCATTGACCTCACTCATTTCTGGCTGCGGAACGCGGAGAGCTGTCAGAATATTCTTCACCGTACCGGCCAGATCATAAAACTGAACCTCTCTTGATTTTTCACTCCAGTTTTCAGCTTTGTGATTGCCCACAAGAAACAATGCCAGCCTCGACTTCTCCGAATACTTCCCCTCAATCTTATGGTAGCTTTTTCCGAATTCAAAGATCTTC
The DNA here is from genome assembly GCA_964488435.1 of uncultured Cytophagales bacterium. Classification (GTDB taxonomy): domain Bacteria; phylum Bacteroidota; class Bacteroidia; order Cytophagales; family Spirosomataceae; genus JBEBSO01. Next base: position 3,153 of record CAZAVR010000219.1, read on the forward strand.
AAATCCTTTTGCCTGCGATTGATATTATAAGCAAGCGTACCGAGTCCCGAGAAAAGAAGCGTCCTGCGCATGACCGAAAGCTCTTCACTCAGATAGTTAAGGATCTTCACATCCTGTCCGGCAAGGCTCTCTCCCAGTAATGACTGCAAGTCGGGCCTTGTCAAAGAATTATTAATGACTTCATTAAAACCGCTCGCTGCCAGCAATTCCGCGACACGGAGCATAAGCTTATCGGGGTCATTCACCGGAAAATCGGAAATAAATGCCGAGCTTAACGAATCCGACTGTTCTATATTATCAAATCCATAAATACGCAGCACCTCCTCTACGATGTCCGCTCCGCGCTTTACATCCACTCGGTAAGGCGGCACTATAGCTGTAAATCCCTCGCTGCTTTCATTTTCGATCCCTATATCCAGGCCCGTGAGGATTTCGTGTATCAGATCCTTCCCCAGCGCTTTCCCGATCAGTTTATCAATATAAGCATAGGTTACAGGAATAAGAGCAGGTGTTACAGGGACGGGATAAAAATCGGAAACATCTGAAGAAATGCTGCCTCCGGCCACCTCCTGAATCAGTAAGGCCGCTCTTCTCAAAGCATAATCCGTGATCAGCGGATCAGTACCCCGCTCAAAGCGGAAAGAGGCATCGGTTTTCAGCCCGTGGAACTGGGAGGTCTTACGAATGGAAACCGGGGAAAAACAGGCAGATTCTAAAAATATACTCGTGGTGCCTTCCGTCACTCCGGACACCGCCCCTCCAAACACACCTGCTATACACATGGGCCCTGCGGCATCACAAATCATCAGATCATGCGCGGACAACTTCCTTTCCACACCGTCCAGGGTGGCAAAGGGCGTACCCTCCGGAAGCGTTTTCACGACCACCTTTCCGCCTGTTATCTTTTCCGCATCAAATGCATGCAAAGGTTGTCCCAGCTCGTGGCATATATAGTTGGTAACATCTACAACATTATTGATCGGACGTATACCAATGGCCTGCAATCTCTTTTTCATCCAATCAGGAGACGCTCTAACAGTAAGCCCCGTCATGGTCAGACCCGTATACCTTGGCGCAGCATCTGCGTCCTCCACAATCACATCAATCGCAAGCTCTCTGCCTTCTTTCTCGAAACCGGAAACCGAAGGCAGCCTTACATCCCGCTTCAAAACTACTTTCAGGTCACGGGCTACTCCATAATGAGAAGCCGCATCCGCCCTGTTGGGCGTCAGACCGATTTCAATCACATAATCTGAGCTCAACCCAAGATAAACAGATGCGGGTGTCCCGGGCGGCAAATCTGTGTCAAGGACCATGATCCCATCATGTGAATTCCCCAGTCCGAGTTCATCCTCTGCACAGATCATCCCTTCTGAAACCGCTCCACGGATTTTTGCTTTTTTCATCACCAGAGGCGCATCACCTCCACCAGGATAGAGTGTCGTTCCCACCGTAGCCACCAGCACCTTCTGGCCCGCCGCTACATTGGGTGCACCGCAAACTATAGAAAGAGGTGCTTCAAAACCTGCATCAACAGTGGTCACGCTAAGCCGATCAGCCTCCGGATGCTTTTCACAGGTAAGTACCTCCCCGATCACGACACCCTTCAAACCTCCCCTGACAGCTTCCACTTCTTCAATCCCCTCTACCTCCAGCCCCGTCGAGGTCAGCAGCTTTCCTATTTCTTCCGGGCTTTCAGTCAGCTCGACAAGTTCCTTTAACCAGTTGTATGAAATTTTCACCTATGTATATATCAAAAGATTCAAAATAAAGCGGACTTGAGGAAGGAAACGAAAGCTAAAAAAAGTAGCTATCCATCCCATCAGCGCGCAAAAATACTATTTTTCCAATTCATATTTTTCCCCGGCCCGCACCGAAATTTTCAGTACATTCTCTTTGGGAGGGAGCGGGCAGGCATAATTCACATCATACGCACAATACGGGCTGTATGCTTTGTTAAAATCAACAACCAATGAATTCCCCTTCAAATCCGACATTTTAAAATCGATGTAACGTCCTCCCCCATAAGTCTCTTTACCGCTGGTCTCGTCTTTGAAAAGAAGGGACAATACGCCGTCATGTTTGAGGAGCAGAAGACTGGCCTTCTGCCCGCCCAGGGTAAAGTCAGCATATCCAAACCGTTCGTAGCTGTCTTTGGACCCATCCGTATACGCTATCTCAAATTTCTTCTCCGAGCCATTGTACACGCGGATATCAGCTCTTACACGATAGGCCAGGTCAGGTTCAAAATAATGCAATCCATGAAAACTCCCCTTGTCCGGTATAGGCGATTCGTCCGAAGTCCGGAACGATTCATCTTTATCCTCACGCTCATGCCTGATTAAATCGACGTACATTTCAGGATTGATCACTTCTTCCCGGGCATCCGTCTTGAATGTATCCGCAAAAACATAGACAAGTATCACTATCAAAAAACCAACCGTTCCCCATCGGACTATCTTATTTCTAAACATAAAGCGGCTTTCTTAGAATATTAAAAATCCATTCACTACTTTCGAAGGCGCAAAGATAATTCAATAAATTTTGAATGCCCATGTTTACGGGAATAGTTGAAACCACCGGTAGAGTAGCTGAAATCAGGGAAGAAGGCTCGAACATCCATTTCAAGCTGGCCTCTTCCTTTACCCAGGAGTTGAAAGTTGATCAGAGTTTGAATCACAATGGGGTCTGCCTGACTGTAACAGATGTCTCATCCGGTCTGTACTCGGTCACTGCGGTGGAAGAAACTTTAAAAAAAACCACTTTGGGCAGGTTGCAAACCGGAGATATCGTTAACCTCGAAAGGTGCATGCCTGCTAACGGACGTTTTGACGGTCACATTGTCCAGGGACATGTGGATCAGACAGGTATATGTACGGGCATCACCGAACTGGAAGGCAGCTGGCTCTTCGACTTCGCTTACGACCCTAACATCGGAAATATAACGGTCGAGAAGGGTTCTGTTTGTATCAATGGCGTCAGCCTCACCGTCTTTAATACACAAACGGACAGCTTTCGTGTAGCCATCATACCTTATACATTTACACACACCAGTTTCTCCGTTTTGAAGGTAAATGACCCGGTCAACATCGAATTCGACATATTGGGAAAGTATATTCAGCGGATTATGAAGTCCAGGCTGTGAGAGGTATTGACAGCCATCAATATTCCTGCTATTTTTACCGTCCGCTAAGCAAAATACCTCGCAGTTAAATGACAAAAATAAGCACCCATTCCCGGAAAGATCTTTTGATCCATATCGGTATTATCCTTTCTCTGATTACCATCGTCTTCCTGGGATTTTTCTTCTTGTATCTACCCATTTCAACCCATCACGGGCAGTCTGTCACTGTTCCTGACCTGCGGAAAATGAATGTAGAGAACCTGGAAGACTATTTGGAGAGCCGAGACCTCAATTTTGAGGTAAGTGACTGCACCTTTGTGGCCATGACTCCCGCCCTGACTGTCATTTCTCAATATCCGCAGCCGGGTTCGAAGGTAAAGGAGGGACGAAAAATATATGTTACCGTCGTTTCGCGCACGGCTCCCATGATCAAAATGCCCAAGCTGACTGACATGACCAAAAAGAGCGCGGAAATGTTAATGAAAAGTGTCGGATTGGAACCCGGAAATATTCGCTATGACAATGACATCGCTCAGAATTCCGTTCTTAAACAATACTATGAAGGCAAGGAAATTGAGCCGGGAAGCCCTATAGCCAAGGGTTCAAAAATCGACCTGATCATAGGCAACGGGCTTGGGGAATTTTTCTTCTCTGCTCCGTCAGTGATCGGCATGAATATTGAAGATGCTTTC
>CAZAVR010000220.1:0-6916 GCA_964488435.1 uncultured Cytophagales bacterium
ATCGGGGAGCTCTTCATTTACATTATGGAAGCAGGTTGCTCAGGATTTGTCGGGGATATGCCTCAGGTATATTCGGCCTTCAGACCAATCCGAACAACTACTATCGAAATGTAGTACGCAGGATTTTCGATCAATATCCCCTTTTCGCGAAGGGTTATGATCCTATAAAATATACTGACGAGATCGGATGTTAATATATAATACAGATGTTGCGCGCGGGTCTTCGACCCGCGCGCAACATCTGTATTATATGGAAACGCTAAAAAAATGCTGGCTTCAACCCATCCTGGATAAGGCTTCTTTCAATGTGGCAATTTTTGCAACAGCGTCCGCTTCCTTTTGCTTTTCCTTCTCCACGATGTCACCCTTAGCATTCTGAACAAAACGCTCATTGGAGAGCTTCTTTCTCACCGACTCAAGGAATCCTTCGGTGTATGTCAGCTCCTTCTGAAGATTTTCAAGCTCAGCCGCTTCATCGATATTCCCTCCAAGATCCAGGAAGAACTCGTCCGATCTGACGAGAAAAGAAGTACCTTCTGCCTTTCCGTCTACATAAACAAGCGCCGAAATATTGGCCAGCTTTTTCACCAGTAGCTCCAGTTGCTGGTATCGCCCGGGCGCATCCGTTTTCACGGACAACACCAGCGCCTCCTTCGGACTTATGCCCTTGGTATTACGAATATTCCTTATGGATGATATCAGATCAAATAATATGCTGAAATCATTCAAAACCACGCTATCTACGTTACCCGCCAACGGATATTCAGCGATACAAATAGAGTCTTTCTCTTTACGATCGGATATATTCTGCCAGATTTCCTCTGTAATGAATGGCATAAACGGATGTGTAAGCCGCATCAGCCTGTCAAAAAACTCAAGCGTGACAGTATATGTAGACCTATCAATGGGCTGGCCAAACTCCGGCTTCACCATCTCCAGATACTGCGCACAAAAATCGTCCCAAATCAGCTTGTATACCGAATTCAGTGCGTCGGATATACGAAACTTTGAAAAATGGTCCTGCACCTCTGCAAGCGTTTCGTTCAGCCTCGCCTCAAACCATTGGATCTCGATCCCAGGCACTTTCTCTTCTCCGGAAACCGTCCAGCCCTTTACCAGCCTGAAAGCATTCCATATTTTATTGGAGAAATTCCTACCCTGCTCACACAATTTCTCATCAAACGGCAGATCGTTGCCGGCCGGGGAACTGAAAAGCATGCCCGTCCTTACGCCGTCGGCACCGTACTTGTCAATCAGGTCAATAGGGTCAGGCGAATTCCCGAGCTGCTTCGACATTTTCCGACCCAGCTTATCTCTTACGATTCCTGTTAAATAAACGTTTTTGAAGGGATAAGTGCCCCTGTACTCATAGCCTGAAATAATCATTCTGGCTACCCAGAAAAACAATATTTCAGGTGCAGTCACCAGGTCATTGGTGGGATAATAATACTTTACATCCTCATTTTCCGGGTCTTTTATCCCGTCGAACACACTGATAGGCCACAACCAGGACGAAAACCAGGTATCCAGCACATCCGAGTCCTGAGTCAGATCCTCTTCCGTTAATGCAAAAAGCTGGTATTCCTGCTGTGCCTTTTTCAACGCTTCGCGCTTGCTCCTGGCCACAATCACCCTGCCGTCATTCAAATAATACGCCGGAATCCGGTGTCCCCACCAAAGCTGACGGCTTATGTTCCAGTCGCGGACATTTTCCATCCAATGCCTGTAGGTATTTTTGAATTTAGGCGGAATCAACTGGATAGTATCATTCATCACGTTTTCCAACGCCGGCTTACACAGGTCCTCCATTTTAAGGAACCACTGCTCGGACAGGCGCGGCTCTATGACCGCATCGGTACGCTCAGAGTGTCCTACATTTGATTTATAATCCTCCACTTTGATCAGGCTCCCGGCTGCTTCCAGCAGCTTCACTATTTTCTTACGTGCGACGAACCGATCCTCCCCTACCAGTATAACCGCATTCTCATTGAGCGTTCCATCCTCATTCAGCAGATCAATAATCTCGAGATTATGTTTTTTCCCTAATGAATAGTCGTTCTGATCGTGAGCAGGAGTCACTTTGAGAGCCCCTGTCCCAAATTCCATCTCCACGTACTCATCTGCGATAACCGGTATGTCCCGGTCGATCAATGGAATCCGAACCTTCTTTCCGATCAGGTGTCGGTAGCGATCGTCAGCAGGATTTACACATACGGCGCTGTCGGCCATAATCTCGGGACGTGTGGTAGCTATGGTTATGGACTCCCCACCTTCGGCCAGATCATAGCGGATGTAAACCAGCTTTTGATTGACCTCCTTCATGATCACTTCCTCGTCGGAAACGGTCGTTTTCGCCTTTGGGTCCCAGTTGACCATTCTGTGACCATGATAAATCAGCCCTTTCTCATACAGATCGACAAATACGTCAATTACTGAATCGTAAAGCTCAGGCTCCATGGTAAAGCGTGTCCGCTCCCAGTCACACGACGCGCCCAGCTTCCTGAGTTGCTTCAGAATAATTCCACCGTACTTCTCTGTCCATTCCCAGCAGTATTTCAGAAATTCATCTCTGGAGAGTTGGCTTTTCTCAATACCTCTCTCCTTTAGCATAGCGACCACTTTCGCCTCCGTCGCTATGGAGGCATGGTCAGTCCCCGGCACCCAGCAAGCTTCCTTCCCCTCCATTCTAGCTTTCCGTATCAATATATCCTGGATGGAATTGTTAAGCATGTGCCCCATGTGCAATACTCCCGTGACGTTGGGTGGAGGAATTACTATGGTGTAAGGCTCTTTGTCAGGATTGGGCTTAGAGTTAAAATACCGGTTTTCAATCCAGTAATCATACCATTTGGCCTCTATCTCGCCCGGTGTAAAAGTTTTCGAAATCATATTCTTCTGTATAGCTTTGCTGCCTTATCTTTCTCCATAAACATACAGGATACTCCTGTAGTCAAATCAGGGGGCAAAGATAAAAAAATACACCCGAAAAGCCCCTGACTTTCCGGGTGTAGGTATTGAATAGTTCCAACAAACCCGGAGCCTAACCCACGGGTACCACGCGTACCACGCGGCCATTGACGTCTTTTGCGTTTCCTTCTATGACAACATAAAGAAAGCCATCGGGACCTTGTTTGATATCTCTGACCCTTCCGATTTTATCAAGTATAACCTCCTGTCCCACTACCTTCTTCCCTTTCACTTTTAAATGTCTGATCTGAAGGAACTTCATGGATCCGACCAGCAAATCACCCTTCATCCCCGGATACTTGTCGCTGCTGATAAAGGCCATTCCACAAGGTGCGATGGAGGGTCGCCAAAAAATCACCGGCTGCTGCATACCTGCACGCACAGTGTCTTTGGTAATGATGGTGTTATCATAGTTGATACCGTAGGTAATGGACGGCCAGCCATAATTCTTACCTTTCTCAATGACATTCAATTCATCCCCTCCCTGAGGCCCGTGCTCATGTTCCCACAACACACCTGTGCCTGGTTGAAAAGCCAATCCCTGAGGATTACGGTGCCCGTACGTAAAAATCTCCGGTCTGGCACCGGATTTGCCGACAAAGGGATTATCAGTGGGCACCTTTCCGTCCTCATGAAGCCTTACCACACGTCCCTGATGTGTATTCAGATCCTGAGATTTCTCTTTCTCCCCACGCTCCCCTATAGAAAAATACACATAGCCCTTCTGGTCAAATGCAATTCTGCCACCGAAGTGAGGCGTGGATTTTACGTTCGGCGATGCCTTGAAGACACGTTGTACATCAACGAGTGTGTTCCCCTCGAGCCTGGCCCGAATAAATGCCGTATTCGCTCCCTCCCCCTCTTCACCGTCTTTCGCCGGAGAAGCAAAACTGATATACAGCCACTTGTTTTGCTTGTAATCAGGATGGGTTACTACTTCAAGAAGGCCACCTTGCCCTTTGGTAAATATTTCAGGAAGACCCGAAACGGGCGTGGGATCAAGCTTCCCGTTTCTTACGATACGCAATGTCCCAGTCAAGCGCTCTGTGACCAGGAGCTCTCCTGTCGGCAAAAACGCCACAGACCAAGGCATATTAAGCCCTGACACCACAGTATCCAATTTAAATTCCGGCTTTTTGTCCTGTCCGGAATGCGCTCCCGGAGTGTAGGCCATCAGGAAAGAACCTACCACACATGCGGCTACAACAAGTGGAAAATAGTATTTCTTCGATTTCATTAGCTGGTTTTTAATATATAACAATCGTCGTTTTTCTATCATTCAAGGGTATTATAAAAAAATAGACTCTGAATTCGAAACAGCACGTGTATCGGTTCATGTAAAAATAGCGCTACAATTTTACTTTCGGTAAATAAACCGGCAGAATAATTTCCCGGGGCAACGGCATCCTCTCCGGGATCTCACAAACATCAACCAAATTGACTACAGAATTTCCGTATTGAGTTACGATATGGATGCTAACTTTGCGGATACAAAAAACGCCGGCCCGCCCTAACCAATGAAACCGGACCGGCAACCTGACAAATATGGATCACACAAACCGCTCACTGGTACTTTCTGATTTCAAATACGATCTGCCAGACGACAGGATCGCACGCTATCCATTGACGCCTCGCGACAGCTCCAGACTACTTGTTTACAAACAGGGCTGCATTCATCATTCCCGTTTCGATCAGCTCGCCGGCCAAATTCCCGGGAGAACACTTTTGGTTTTTAACGACACCAGGGTGATTCCTGCAAGATCACATTTTCAAAAGGAATCAGGTGCCGTCATTGAAATCCTTTTCCTTCACCCGGAGGCGCCCACACGGATCATCAATGATGCCATGCTTGTCAGGAAAACATGCGTTTGGGAATGTATGATCGGCAATAAAAAACGGTGGAAATCTGATGAGATGCTCACCAAAACTATCGCTATATCCGATGAGGAAATTCTGATAAAGGTCTCCTATGCAGACTTCGAAAAAAACAGGGTGCAAATTACATGGGGAAGCGACCACACCTTTCTCGAAATCATACAGGTACTCGGACAAATCCCTCTGCCCCCTTACCTGAAGAGGGAAACGGAACAAAACGACGTTTCTACCTATCAGACGGTATATGCCAACCATGAAGGGGCAGTGGCGGCACCTACTGCAGGCCTGCATTTTACAGAAAATGTTTTTAAATCGCTGCGTGAGAAAGGCATACACCGATCATTTCTGACCCTGCATGTGGGCGCCGGAACCTTCCAGCCCATTAAAACAGAAATAGTGACTGAACACAACATGCACTGTGAACAGGTGGTCTATTCCAGAAAACTCATTTCAGACCTTCAGGAGTATAGCGGAAATATTATCCCTGTAGGCACTACGTCCATGCGATCCCTGGAAAGTCTCTACTGGTTTGGGGTGAAACTTCTGAAAGACACGGACGCCAATTTCCGTATAGAAAAATTATATCCTTATAGTATCGACGAACCGGAAGCCCCTCCGGTCACCGAAGCGCTCGAATCGATTGCGGCCTATATGCAGGAGAGGGGAATGGACGAGCTTACCGGAGAGACCGAAATTTTCATTATGCCAGGATACAGATTCCGGCTCTGCGACGCATTGATCACCAACTATCACCAACCAGGCTCCACACTCATGTTACTGGTAGCCGCTTTTACCGGCGCCAACTGGAGGCGTATTTATGATGAAGCGCTTGAGAAAAACTACAGATTTCTGAGCTATGGCGACTCTTCCCTGCTGTGGAAAGACGACGGTTCACAGAAGGCTTAAAGTTTCGGGTTTTGCTTGTGCCTTTCTGCATCCCTGGAAGTCTTCTTTTCCATATTCTTTCTGAAGGCGGCAGTCAGGTCGACACCAGTCTGATTGGCCAGACAGATCAACACCCATAAAACATCAGCCATTTCATCACCGAGGTTCTTTTCCAGTTCCTCCTTTTTAAAAGACTGATCTCCATAAGTTCTCGACATGATCCTTGCCAGCTCGCCAACTTCTTCCATAAGAATAGCCATATTGGTGAGCTCAGAAAAATAACGGACCCCATACGTTTTGATCCACTGATCTACTTGTTTCTGTGCTTCCTCAAGTGTAATTCCGTCAGTCATATCCAGACTCTATGTGTTGTTCTGCAAATATGCCTAATACGCTCCGATTTTAAACAAGGCCGCCTGTTTTCATCAAAAAAAAGCCTGGCTCTATCCGAACCAGGCTCTAATCAGCTTTCCCTCCCGGATTAAATGTTGGGTTGGGGAGTATATCTCAGATAAGGCTTCACGATGCGAAGGCCTTTTGTAAATTTCTTCTCTGCATCTTCAGTACTTACCGCAGGCACGACAATCACGTCCTGGCCGGCCTCCCAGTCTGCCGGTGTTGCCACCTGGTGGTTTGCGGTGAGTTGCAGCGAGTCGATCACACGCAGGATTTCGTTAAAATTACGCCCTGTAGATGCCGGATAGGTGAGCGTAAGCTTAATCTTCTTATCAGGCCCTATCACAAAAACGGAGCGCACCGTCGCTTTCTCGCTGGCATTAGGATGAATCATATCATAAAGCTCCGCTATTTCACGGTTAGGATCAGCTATGATAGGAAAGTTAACCTCGGTATTGTTCACTTCGTTGATATCCGGAACCCAGCGGTTATGAGAGTCAAGGCTGTCCACGCTGATCGCGATGGCTTTCACGCCGCGCTTTTCAAACTCTCCCTTCAACAAGGCCGTTCTTCCCAGTTCGGTGGTGCACACAGGTGTAAAATCGGCAGGATGTGAAAAGAACAATCCCCAGCTGTCTCCCGGCCATTCATGAAAACTAACTACACCCTGCGTGGTTTCAACTTGAAAGTCAGGGGCAATATCTCCTAATCTCAGTGACATAACGATCAATTTTTAGTAAAAAACAATATATAACCTAGTTTCTTTATAGACTTAGTACGTCAAATATATAAG
>CAZAVR010000221.1:0-6820 GCA_964488435.1 uncultured Cytophagales bacterium
TTCAGTCTTAAGCAAACCTTAAGATTTACTTGAGAATACCCTAAGAATGTCAGGTTTACTTTTGAGTTGTCTTTCAGACAAAAGCAATTTTAAACAATACATTCTTATGAGCTCTGAGAAAAATGCATCCGCAATCAACCGCCACGATTTCTTAAGACAATTGGGCTTTGCCGGTTCAGCACTGGCAGCGGTCTATTTTGCCGGTCATCTGCAATCGTGCACCAACAACCGGGTAAGCCCCCAGCCTGCTAATCTGTCATTGGATCTGTCAGATCAGGCCAATGCAGCCTTGAAAACCAATGGAGGATATGTGATCAAGGACGGTGTCGTGATCGCCCGAAGCAACACCGGCGCATACATTGCTGCAACCCTTACATGCAGCCACGAGGGGAAAAACGAGATTATTTATCAGACCGATCATTTTTACTGCACCGCGCACGGGGCCAAATATGACAATGCGGGAAAAGGTCTGAACAGTGAAGGAAAAAAGGGGATCAGGACCTACACGACAAGTCTGATCGATAACATTCTAACCATTACTGCCTGATGAAAATCAGTTTGGCTATTGCGACGGCCATGATCAGTTCATGCGCCTTTGCACAGGGCGACCTCCTGAAAGAACTGGATCAGGTTCAGGATTCCGTGATAACATACAGTGCCGCCACCTTTAAAGGGACCCGGATCATCAACGGTCATTCAGTAGAAACGGTCGGAAAAAAACAATATGGACTTCATCATTTCGCACCGGTTCGGGGCGGTAAATTCGGGAGCCAATAACTTTTTCGGGCTGGACGAATCGCAGATCAGGCTGGCTTTGGAATATGGGTTGACAGATCGTCTGATGGTGGGGATCGGCAGGAGCAGTTACCAGAAAACGATTGATGTATTTGCCAAATACCGCTTATTAAGACAGTCGTCGGGCTATCGAAATATGCCCGTGTCTGTCACGCTTTTCGCCAGCGACGCCAATAATTCCAGTACATCAACAACGGAGCTTCCCTTCTACACGATCACCCAGCGGCAGACCTACACTTTTCAGGCTTTGATCGCCAGGAAATTCAGCGAGAAATTTTCATTGCAATTGACGCCCACGGTTGTACACCGTAATTTAGCTGAGGACCAGATCGATGCAAACAACTTGTATGCGTTAGGATTGGGCGGACGCTATAAACTAACCAAACGGACTTCGCTTAATGCCGAATACTGGTACACGCCGAAAACCTTCACAGGCACAATCCAGAGAGATCCCAGGTTCACAAACACGCTCTCGCTGGGCTTTGATATCGAAACCGGCGGTCACGTATTTCAACTTCATTTGACCAATTCAAGGGGCATGATCGAAAAGCAGTTTATCGGCCAAACAACCGGCAAATGGAGCAGCGGTGATATTTTCTACGGCTTTAATGTATCCAGAACATTCAGTTTTGACAAGAATAAAAAAAGCAAATCCCGTGGATACTAAAACGTTCAGAATGATGCTGATACTGATGATCAGCCAACTACTTGCTATTACCTGCTACGGACAATTGTATATGACCAAAACGGGTGAAACGAGCTTTTTCTCGGAGACACCACTGGAAAGTATTGCTGCTGTTAACAAACAGGTTCTGGTGATACTTAACACCGAAAACGGGGAAGTTGCCATTAAGATGCAGCAAAGAAATTTTCATTTTCCCAACAAACTCATGGAAGAACATTTCAATGAGAATTACATGGAAACGGAGAAATACCCGGCGGCTGCATTTACAGGAAAAGTCAAGGGAAAGATGGATTACAGTAAAGACGGCACTTATCCGGTTCATGCGGAAGGCGTGCTGGAAATACACGGCGTAAAGCAAAATAGAGACATCCGAGGTCAGATTGTAATCAGCGGCGGGAAACTTATACTGAACTCGGATTTCGATGTGAAGCCGGCAGATCATAAAATCGAAGTGCCTACACTGGTGATAGCCAAAATCGCAGAAGCAATTGCCGTCAAAAATACGTTTGTACTGGTTCCCAAAAAGCCCTGATGAAATTGTAGCATCTGCAAAATGGATTGAAATGAATAGTTATGCTCCATAAAATCATCGCCTTTTCTGTGAAAAACAAGCTCCTCGTGGGCCTGTTTGTACTCGCGCTCGTCGGTTACGGAAGCTACGAGCTGACCCGACTACCCATTGACGCGGTACCGGACATCACCAATAATCAGGTGCAGGTAATTACCATTGCACCTTCATTTGGCGCTACGGATATTGAAAGACTGGTGACGTTCCCCATTGAGCAGGCCAACAACAATATATCCGGCTTAAAGGAAATCCGTAGCTTCTCACGGTTTGGATTGTCATTGGTGACTATTGTTTTTGAGGATAATGTAGATATTTATTGGGCCAGGCAGCAGGTTTCCGAGCGGCTTTTGAAAGTGCAGAATGAAATTCCAAAGGGAATCGGGACGCCAGAGCTAGGCCCTATCAGTACCGGACTGGGCGAAATTTATCAATATGTAGTGCGCCCGAAAGAGGGGTATGAACATCGTTACAATGCAACCGACTTGCGCACCATTCAGGATTGGATTGTACGCCGACAGTTACTGGGTGTCAAAGGTGTTGCGGAAGTAAGCAGCTTTGGTGGAAAGCTTAAACAATTCTCCATCGAAATCGACCCTCAGAAACTTATGTCTTATGGGATCACGGTCAATGACGTTTTCACCGCATTGGAAAACAACAACCAGAACACCGGAGGCGCATATATCGAGAAAGGGCCTGCCGTGCTCTACATACGTAGCGAAGGCTTGGTGGAAAACCTGGAAGATATCAAAAAGATATCCGTAAAATCGCTTGCAGACGGCCAGCCACTATTCATCAGGGACGTGGCCGATGTGAAAACCAGTTTTGCGACCCGGTACGGCGCGATGACTTACAATGACAAAGGCGAAGTTTCCGGTGCAGTGGTGATGATGCTCAAAGGCGCCAACAGCAGTGAAGTAATTAAAAATGTGAAAGAACGGGTCGCTCAAATACAAAAATCACTGCCAAATGGCGTGGTCGTGGAGCCGTTTCTTGACAGGACCAAAATGGTGAACAATGCCATTGGAACGGTAGAGAAAAATCTATTGGAAGGTGCTTTAATTGTGGTTTTTGTACTGGTGCTATTTCTTGGCAATTTCAGAGCCGGATTGCTGGTCGCGTCCGTGATACCGCTTGCCATGCTTTTTGCGGTTATTATGATGAACACTTTTGGTGTAAGCGGAAATCTGATGAGCCTTGGTGCACTGGATTTTGGGTTGATCGTGGATGGAGCAGTGATCATTGTAGAGGCGGTGATGCACCAGATCACACGTAACAAAAAGTTTGCCGGATTGTCGCAGATCAGCCAGCAGCAAATGGACGAAGAAGTCAATGAATCGGCTGACCGCATGATGAACAGCGCCGTTTTTGGTCAGGTGATCATCCTGATCGTATACCTGCCTATTTTTACACTTGAAGGTATTGAGGGTAAAATGTTTAAGCCTATGGCGCAAACTGTTGCATTTGCATTGTTGGGTGCATTCATTTTGTCGCTGACCTATATCCCCATGATGAGCGCAGTTTTTCTGAGCAAAAAAATAAAAATCCGGCCGGGATTTTCAGACAAAATCATGGATCGTCTTGCCCGCAGGTATCGCTACGCACTCGAAGCTGTAATCCGGCATCCTAAAATAATTCTCACTTCAGTATCGATTGTTTTTATATCTGCTCTGTACCTTATGTCCACGCTGGGCGGAGAATTTATTCCCGCGCTCGAAGAGGGTGATTTTGCAGTGGACACCCGCGTACTCACCGGAAGCAGCCTGACAACGACCATTGAAAACACCCAAAAAGCAGCGCATATCCTGAAAACACAGTTTCCGGAAGTTTTGAAAGTAGTGACCAAAATTGGAAGCGGCGAAGTGCCCACCGATCCGATGCCTATGGAGGCCAGTGACATGATGGTGATTTTGAAGGATAAGAACGACTGGACGTCCGCCAAAACATTCCCTGAATTGTCCGAAAAAATGGGAAATGCACTTAAAGAAGTACCCGGTATTACGGCCGGGTTTCAGTTTCCTGTACAGATGCGCTTTAACGAGCTGATGACGGGCGCACGCCAGGATGTGGTCTGTAAAATTTTTGGGGAAGATTTAGATACACTCTCTTTCTATGCAAAAAAGCTGGGAGCGCTGGCTAATCTGGTCGAGGGAACAAAAAATTTATATGTAGAGGCTGTCGCGGGCATGCCGCAGATAACAATACGCTACAACCGCGATGCGCTGGCACAATATAGTCTGGATATTGCCGCAGCGAATAGAATTGTCAATACTGCACTCGCCGGGCAGAGCACTGGCATGATATTCGAGGGCGAAAAACGTTTTGAGCTGGTTGTCAGACTTAGCGGGCAGAGAAAGAAAAACCTGGAAGATATTCGCAACCTGCTCATCGCTGCACCCAACGGTGCACAGATTCCACTTTATCAGCTGGCAGATGTCAAGGTTCAAAATGGCCCGAATCAGATACAACGGGAAGACGCCAAACGGCGGATTGTGGTCGGATTTAACATTGCTGGCCGGGACGTGCAAACTATTGTAAATGAGCTGCAAAACAAGGCAATTCAAAATCTGAAACTTCCGGCAGGCTATTACATTACCTACGGCGGTTCTTTCGAAAACCTGAATGCAGCGAAACAGCGGCTGATGATTGCTGTGCCGGTTTCATTGCTTCTCATTTTTGTGCTTCTATTTTTTGCATTCAATTCTGTGAA
Source organism: uncultured Cytophagales bacterium (assembly GCA_964488435.1). Taxonomy (GTDB): domain Bacteria; phylum Bacteroidota; class Bacteroidia; order Cytophagales; family Spirosomataceae; genus JBEBSO01. The sequence continues at coordinate 4,756 of CAZAVR010000221.1, forward strand.
AGATGGATTGCTGATCTATTCCGCGATTCCACTATCTGCCATTGGTGGGATATTTTTTCTGACTTTGCGTGGTATGCCGTTCAGTATCAGTGCGGGAATCGGGTTTATCGCACTTTTCGGCGTAGCCGTACTCAACGGAATTGTGCTGGTAGCCGAATTTAACCGGATCAGAAAAGAAGAGCATAAGGAAATAAAAGAGGCAGTACTTGAAGGCACACAACATCGCCTGCGGCCGGTGCTGATGACCGCTTTCGTGGCGTCCCTGGGATTTTTTCCCATGGCGGTGAGCAATGGTTCAGGAGCGGAAGTACAGCGGCCACTTGCCACTGTCGTCATTGGCGGACTTTTGGTTGCTACGTTTCTCACACTTTTCGTGCTTCCGGTACTCTACCTATTTTTTGAAAATGGCTTTAAATTAAACCTGGCCCGTGATAAAAAGCTGGCCTCGTACTTTATTCCTGCTATTTTGATGTTGGGCAGCTCCTACAGTTTCGCCCAAAACAAACTGGACCTGAAAACGGCCACTGAAATCGCGCTGGCGAACAACCAGAGTTTAAAAACGGAAAAGCTCAGGGCCGAATACCATAAATCCCTGATGAAGACAGCAGTGGTCATACCACAAACAGGATTTCAGATCGAAGCCGGACAGATCAATAGTTTTTACACCGATACACGATTCAATATCAGCCAATCACTGAGTTTGCCGGTTGTATATGCAAGACAAAAGGCGCTTTTGCAAAGTGAGCTTGCGGGGCAGCGTCTTGAATGTGGCGGTCAGAGCGCATGAGCTGAAACGTAACTTGGCGCTGGTGTTTTACTTATATTTATATCAAAAGGAAAAACAAAGTCTGCTGCTTTCGCTGGATAGCCTTTACGCTGGCTTCTACAAACGAGCGCAGGAGCGTTTTGAAAAAGGAGAAAGTAATGTGCTGGAAAAAACAACGGTGGAAACCCAACTTGGTGAGATCCGGATGCAGAGCCAGCAACTGGAGTCGGATTTGGGTCTTTCTATGCTACAATTTCAGCTCCTGCTTAACACAACTGATGATGTCGAGCCGCAACTGTCAAATAATCTGTACATTCCAACGGTGATTTGGGATTCTGTTCAGGTTGACAATCACCCTCAGATGAAATGGCTCATGCAGCAGCAACAGATCGCAGCGGCAAATATTGATGTGGAAAAGGCCAGGCTTTTACCTCAGCTCAATTTGGGATATAACAACATGAGCATGCGGGGCATGGGCGCCGACGATAAAACTTATACAGTTTCTAAAAGATTTCAGTCGGTGCAAGCCGGTATGGGCATCCCTATTTTCGCCGGTGCGCAAAAGGCGCGTATCCGGAGCGCCCGGATTCAGGAAGATATCTGTCGCCAGGGTTATCAGGCGGGCTCGCAGGCCTTGAAATCTCAATATTTATCCGTATTGGCCGAATACCGAAAATTCCTAAAAACAGTGCAGTTCTATGAAACAAGCGGACTTGAAAATGCGGATTCAATTACCACAACGGCTAACCAGCAACTAGCTGCCGGAAATATCAACTACCTGCAATGGGTACAACTGATCAACCAGGCCACAACGATCCGGAGCGCCTATCTGGATGCGGTAATGAACCTGAACAGCAAGGCTATTGAGCTTGACTATTATCTTGAAAACTAACCTCAAAAAGATGAAATACCTTTTATACAGCGCAATTATCGGATTGTTTTTGTCCTGTGCAAAAAAGGAAGAAGCTCAGTCGGTCGCCGGCGAAGTCGCGATCCATACCAACGTGGCTACGCTGACCGACAAGCAAGTGCAAAATGCCGGTATTAAAACCGCTTCCCCCGAGAGAAGACAAGTTTCCTCGGTTTTGAAACTGAACGGAAAAATTGATGTTCCCCCACAAAACATCGTTTCCGTCAGCGTGCCGTTAGGCGGGTATCTTAAAACCACGAAGTTGTTACCTGGTACACGAGTTAAAAAAGGGGAGATTCTGGCAGTGATGGAAGACCAGCAATACATTCAGCTGCAGCAGGACTATCTGACTGGTGCGGCCAGGCTGACTTATCTGGAAAATGATTACA
>CAZAVR010000222.1:0-290 GCA_964488435.1 uncultured Cytophagales bacterium
AACCGGAAATCGCAAGCCACGAACGGTAGGGCGCCCTCCCATCAGACCCGGCTTGATCGTAATACGGCTCAATAACTCTTCTTGTTTAGCATCCACAGCAATCACTTTTTATTTAAAACAAAGATAAGCTTTTCCTTCTTGAAATAAAACGGCTCAAGATAGGCTCAGTTATTTCCGGAGCCATATAAAATTGCCCTTTCCTCGTCCGTCCCAGCCTCCCCTGGCCCAAATCTGATAGTATTTGACAAAAAAAAATGATCGCGCCCGAAAGGCAGGAAATCTAGGGCCCA
>CAZAVR010000222.1:300-6818 GCA_964488435.1 uncultured Cytophagales bacterium
CCATTTATTTCTAAGAAATGATCTTGTATCAGCCCTGTAGTCTCCCCCGGTACTGCCTCAGGCTCTGGTACATTTACGGGTAGCACTGCTTTGATCAGCGGGTTACCCGCAGGGGCAATCATTGATCTAAAATCAATCCGACAGATTTTCGCCGTGTTGTCATTAACAACGGACCTGATAAAAGTTCATTTTCTATTACGTCAGCATTAACGAAATAGCCGGTTTCGTATCGTTTGGAAAATGCCTCCAAAAGGGTCTTTTTTCCGAAACCGTTCGGGCCGGCAAAAATCCTGAGTCTCGGTCCGGGCATCCTATTTCTTCTTCAATACAGACCCTTTCTTTAAGCCCACGAGATTAGAAGAGCGCCTGACAATTACTCTACCGAGGGTTTCTGTTTTATCCGGATGTAGCGATATGATTCTATTATCACGTATGATCTTAATGGTCAAACCAAGAGCATGCGACGACCTCGTTGCTTTTGATGAAGCAACTTCTGCAGATTCAATCAACATTTTCTCCTCTTTATCGTCTGAGACCCTTTTCCTCTCGCTTACTGTCTCCGGTTTGCCATTTTTCATTATACATTTGAGTTATTTTTATTCTTCAAACCTCTGATTTAACTATACAGCCATCACAAACGTTGAACGATAAAAAAGTGAACTACTTTATCCAAAGATACAAAATTAATCATTTATGATGAGATCTCGACCAAGGCTTTGATTGCCCATTCACTACTGAAAATCTGGTGGAAGTAGAGCTTTCCCCAAACTGTTCATATAGCCTAAAGCTTATAGCTTATAGCCTATTGCCTATTGCCAGACAAGTATATCTATAAAAGTTACGCATTATTTCCGAGAATTCCAAGAAAAATGTTTGGGAATAAATCAGGTCCGGGGCTAATTCAGGTAGTAGCTGTTAGATGTAAAGGAGAATACGCTGAGCCAGATCATGACAGGTAAAAGAAATGTATCCATGAAGTTGGCCAAAAAGCTATACCACACCCTGAATATTGATCGCAGGTTAATTCTGGAGTTTGCTTAGATTATAATTTACGTTAAATGTTCTGAGTCATTGCAGAAGGGTTCAACCTAAAGTCCATTACTTAGTGCCTCTAAACCAAGGGAAACTACAGGGCTGATACAATATCATTTCTTAGAAATAAAAGGCATAATTGCCGAGAAAACCAATTCAATGCATTCCTGAGGGGAATTCTCGTAAGAGTTTAAAACAAGATCTGAGTGTAAAGGACGTTCAAATCCAGCGTTAATACCGGTAAAGTTAGGAATCTCGTTGTTTCTGGCTTTTTTATAAAGCCCTTTAACATCCCGCTCTTCACAAACTGAAACCGGACAATCGACGAAAACTTCAAAGTATTGACCGTTCAGACCTTCCCTGCAGAGTTCGCGCTGTTTCTGCATTGGCGTAATGAATGAACAAATCGTGATGATGTTTTTATGCACCAGCATTCTGCTTATCTCCACCACTCTTCTGATATTTTCCAAACGATCGGCTTCCGTAAAGGTCAGATCGCTGCATATTCCGGAACGGATCAAATCGCCGTCCATCGCGAAAGTAAAAAATCCGCTTTCGTTCAGCTTCGCCTCCAAACCTGTGGCAATGGTACTTTTACCTGCTCCGGAAAGTCCCATCAGCCAGATAACCATGCCTTTTTGATGTAGATTACTTTGTCTCATGCCACATGAAAAGTTTAAACTACGAATGGACAATGCAAAGAAAGCTACTATTTAAAAGTGATTCTTTGTTGTACAAAAATGGCGTTCCGTCCGGATGGGTAAGCCTCCCGCCGCTCAGCGTTACTATCGCGTGTCCGGCTGCAGTATCCCATTCCATGGTAGGTCCATGACGGTAATAAATCTGCGCCAATCCTTCCGCAAGCAGGCAGAATTTCAAGGAACTTCCAATTGAAACGCTTTCTACAACGGGGTATTTTGCCAAAAGTTCTGCCTCTTCCGGAGCGCTGTGCGTCCGGCTTCCCACTGCAGTCCAGTCTGACGATTTGTTGTTCACTTGCAAGGCTGTCTTGGTTCCTTTCCCATCTGTTTTGAAGGCGCCGCTTTGTTCACTTGCGTAATACATGGTATCAGTAACCGGCACATAAATTACGCCCAAAACCGGGGATTGGCCATGAATCAAAGCAATATTGACGGTAAATTCGCCATTCCTTTTCACGAATTCCTTTGTTCCGTCGAGAGGATCCACACACCAGAAATATTCCCAGTTTTTCCGCTCGGAATAGGGAATGCTTCTGCCTTCCTCCGACAGCACTGGAATGTCCGGCGTAAGCATTCTCAAGCGGTTTGTGATTACCTCGTTTGATGCTTTATCAGCCCACGTCAAAGGGGAATCGTCAGCCTTGATCGTCACTTCGTCTGCCTTTTCAGGGTCGTTATAGATCTTTAAAATTGCTTCGCCTGCCTCCCTGGCAATATTCAACAACTCATCTATATCAATGCTCATACTCATTCTTAAATAATGACTCAATTGCTACGATACAGGCATGGGAAAACCTGACACTACGCTCCCTGTTTGATAGGGATTATAGTTTGACAGTAAGATACCGAAAATTGATATAAGAAAGCAAATGATTTCCCCGCCTGGCTACGGGTAAGTTAATTTATTTGCCGGAAGTCAGCCTAAAAAAACCATTAGTTGTCTAAGAAATCATCGTTGGGCTCATTGAATGGGGTAAACTTCACCCAGTCCACGTACATTTCCAGCGTGTCAAAATTAGGGGCTTTGTACGTTCCACTGTCGTTCCCGGCCCACCAGGCAAACCAGTTTCCTACATTGATGTTAGAAGCGAGATAGGGAACATGGGTAGTACTTGTACGCATCAGGACGTTATCCACGTAATATTCTACGCGCGGTTGCTGCCCGTTGCCACCAGTATGCCAGTCCCAGCGATAGACGTGAAACTTCTTGTCATTCAGTCCGGCGGGGTAAACGACGTTCTTGCTATCGTATTCTCCTGTTTTTTCTCCAATCCAGTTCGTATAGATCGGATTGGCCAGGTTAGCACCTTTTACTTCAATATCAATTTCATGGTTCAGGGTGATCCGATTGTTTACCGCGATATTTCCCGCAGCTACCGCCTTCGCCCAGGCAGCCGGATCAGAAGTTGGTGTAATTTCCTTGTACCAGAAAGTCCATGCCGCCGATACCACACCCATATCCGGCGCCTGCAGAATCCGCATTTTGAATTCATACCGCCCTGAGGCGAATCGCTGTTTGGAAGTCAAAACCCCTCCCAGTCTCTTACTATGCCCCTGTGGTCCACGGAGCGTACCTGTATATTGATCGCCCAACGCACGCATGATGGCATATCCGCTTTTGGTATAGACATTCTGAGGAATTACGCCGCCATGCTGATGTACAGGATTGGCCGACTGGCCCCACAACCGGTTCATTCTATCCCACTTGGTTTCATCAATCGACCCTTCGAATTTGTCATAAAAGGTCCCCGGAACCGACAAATCCCCAATATCCGGATCACCGTCCAGCTCCTCTTCCTCAGGTATCGGGATTACCGGCTCGTCTGTCTGTCCGTCTGACTTACAGCTCCCTAAAAACATCAATCCGAGACTTATTAATACGATGTACTTTTTCATGGCTACTTTGGCTTACGGCTGTTGCCTGTTTTCAATCATTTACTATTGGTTTACCGCCCTTTGATCTCGTTGAGTAAAATCTGCTGCGGTTCCCGTTTTTCCAAATCACTCTTTCTGACTACAGTCAATATTTCCTTCTTCAGCAGCTGGTTTTCTTCCCTGTAGGCTGTTAAACTTTTTTCTGACAACAATTCCGGACGATCCATCGCTGTGTACAACGGATACCCCAATTTTTGAAGCGTTTTGCCTGCTACCATTTCAAATATCTCCAAATCGCCTTCCTTGAATGATTTCAGAAACTTACCGGTATTGTCACTCATGATAGGCTTTTCGAGGTTCGCCCACATCTCTCCGGCTGCTGCGGTGATTTTAGAAGAATTGGACGTGTGGAAATTGAGCATTTCGTCATTGTAGGCAATATCCAGAAACGCGCATAACTCCTTAACCGTACGCTCGGGCTCGCTGATGAGCGTCTCGTAATTCAGCGCAAAAAATCGATCAGAAGCTAGCTCAGAAGCCAGCGACAAACAGGCCTCCTGGTCTTCTGTCCATTGTTTTGCGAGGAAATAAGTATGCTTATCTCCTACCACGGCCTTTTTAAACGAAGCGGCCACATCCCGTCCATCCCGGTAAAGAAAAATGTATTTATCAATCACTCCGTACTTCTCCAGCTCCCCGGCGTAGTGTACATTGGCCATACTTTTACAACACCAGTACCGCGCGTTTTTTGTCCTGGCCGCTTCTTCATAAATCAGGCGGTTCAGGTCGAAAAGTGTGTGCCGCTCCGAAGCATTGAAAATAGCCTCTTTGTCAAGCGCAACACCTTCCCATGGGACCGGATTGGCATTTACAAAATCAACTACATCGTCAACCAGCTGTCTGTAGCTTTCCTTCGTCAACGGCTCGTACTTGGCCATTAACGGACCAAAGGTGACCAGAATATGCGGCGGATGCGGGGACGCGATATCCGCCGACTGATCCAAAATAACCCGAAGCAAGTTCGACCCGGAACGTTGTGTACCAATGATCTGGATTCCCTGAGGCTGTAGACTGTGGGCTGTAAGCTCCAGGCTGTAAGCTCCAGGCTGTAAGCCGTCTGTGGCCGATGCATATTGTTTGTTACTATTTTCAGGCATGTCTTTAAAATTTTATTGCCAGGAATAAAAACTGATACCGGAAAGTATGGCCAGCAGTATCAGGTACACAGGACTCACTTTTAGCCGGTAACTCAATACAAAAACGATCACGGCAACACCCACGAGCAGGTAATCTTCGACGAATCCCTGCGCAATCTTAAACGCCGCTACCAGAATCATTCCCACCACCACTGACTTGATACCACTCAGCAAATTCTGTAAAAACTGCCGGTGTTTATTTTTTTCAAAAATCCCGGAAACAATGATCATCAAAATCGCTGATGGAATGAAGATCGCCGCGGTAGCTAATAGCGCACCACTCACTCCCGCCAATTTGTAACCTATAAAGGTGGCACTTACCAGAATCGGACCCGGGGTAATCTGACTAAAAGCGATGGCATCGACAAACTCCTGCCGCAGTAACCACTTCAGGTCATCCACAAACAAAGCTTGCATAATCGGGATCATCACATAGCCGCCTCCAAAAAGCGACAAGCTGATTCCTGAAAAAATGAGGCTTATTTTCAGGTAAACATTTTCAAAATACCTGGCAGCATTGGCAACAAACGATATTTCAATCAACGCAAGAAGACCCAGCATCCCAGTTGCGGCTTTTCCCGGTTTCAGGCTGAATCCCTGGGAAGAAGCCTTTTGTTCTTTGTTATCTGTCCCGAGTTCCAGCAATACGCCGGCAATACCCCCACCTATCAACAAGACCACAGTAAGTAAATAGCTTTTGAACAACAACAAAAGCAGAACCGTGATTATACACAAGGCCATTTTCAGCCGCTTCGCCCCTACTTCCTTCTGGTACATCTGAACGCCCGTCGACAGAATGACCGCCGCTACCGTTGCCGAAACAAAATACATGCTACCTACTCCTTCCGAAGTAAATGAATAAGCGAAATAGGCCCAGGAAAGTACCAGCATAAGCGTGCAGGCGGGCAGAAGGATTCCCAGCATACTCACGAGCGCCCCCATTTTCCCTTTCAGATGATACCCCCAGATAGGTCACCACATTTACTGCCATCGGGCCGGGTAGCAGGCTGGCGATCCCGACTGCATCCAAAATTGCTCCCGCAGAGACTGTCTTGTCTTTTTCGGCCATTTCCCGCTGGATGACGGAAATCAGCGCCATGTGGCCTCCAAAAGATACCATTCCGATTTTCAGGAAGGTAAAAAACAGGTAGCGCAAATTGACGGTTTCCTGCTTTGTATTCGTTTCGAAGGTTACTTCCATTCCCTAAAAATTCGGTTTACTCAATGCGAAACCCGGGGCTTGTTCCAATCGGTAAGGATCTCCGCCAATCAGAATTTTCCATAGGATTTTGCCTCTCAAATCAGTTATTAAAAAGGAACGCGGATCGGTCAGACTAAACACCACTTTATCTCCATTGATAAACTGCGCGTTCCCTTTTGCAGTTGTATAGTATTCCTTCGGCAACCTGATATCCAGCACCGTTTGAGCTGTTTTGTTCTTAGTGTCCAGTTTGAAGGAAAGCGCACGGGTAGTTTCTTTCTTAATCCCGTTATCCAGCATCATCAATTCGTTGTTTTTCGTTGTGTGTGCAAAGTGCTGCGCACTGAATAGTTGGTCTCCGGTTAAAGGAAAATCTCCTTTTTCCCCCAACTTCCAAAGTACTTTTCCTGTCTTGAAGTCAACTTTCCAAACCTGATTCAGGTCACGGTAAGAAATCAGAAAATTGCCGTCTTCCTCCCGGAATACCGAATTGGCATGTACCCAGTCTTTTTC
>CAZAVR010000223.1:0-6814 GCA_964488435.1 uncultured Cytophagales bacterium
GATACCAATATATTTCAATTAAAAGACAAAGAACTCGCCCAATTCCGAAATCAGCACATCGGCTTCATTTTTCAGTTTCATAACCTTCTAGGGGAATTCACCGCTTTGGAAAATGCCTGCATGCCCGGATACATCAGTAAGAAGCAATCTACTGCGGCTGTGCACGCAAAAGGCAAAGAACTTCTCTCTCTCCTGGGACTTGAGCATCGTATGCATCATTTGCCTTCACAATTGTCCGGTGGAGAACAACAACGGGTAGCTGTCGCACGGGCACTGCTGAACAACCCGGACATCGTAATGGCTGATGAACCCAGCGGCAATCTCGACTCCCACAACGCCAGGGAGCTACATCAGTTGTTTTTTAAATTGAAAGAGACGCTTGGTCAGACTTTCGTGATCGTTACCCACAACGAGGAACTGGCTCACATGGCAGACCGCTGCCTTACTATGAAAGATGGCTTGATGGTTTAAAAATCGTAGCCCAGGGTAAAATAGGGTCTTGGTGAGTTCACGACACGGTTATCCACTCCCCAGGCATAATCAAATTTGGCATAGATCCCGAAAAGCGTGGTTCTTATACCGAACCCATATCCCATCAGATACGGATTTCTAAAGTCTGTGACCGTAGCGCGGAAAGGTGCGCCAGGCACGCCCACGATCTGTGTGTTCAGGCTATTTTCCTGGTTAAACGGACTCTGTCCGGTCCATGCGGTACCCACATCCGTAAACCCAGTAAACTGAAGGTTGCGAAGAAAGTTCGATGTAATAGGACCTCGGTATAAGTACTTCACCAGCGGAATCCGCAACTCGGCATTCAAAAGCATATAAGTCGTCCCTGACAACCTGTTGATATCAAATCCTCTGAGATTAGTAGCAAACTCAGTAAAAAAAATGTTTCTGTTTTCAATATTAGGTGAAAGCCGCAAAGCGTCTTCCTGGTTCTCCGGCCGGTTGACACGAAGACCTATCCAGTTTTCCATTCCTCCCATGACACTCATCTTGGGCGAATTACCTCCGGAGTGTCCGAAAGCAAACCTCGCGGCCAGTATAATGTCGCGGTGTATTTTCTGATACCTGCGAAAATCAAGTGTCACCCGGTTAAATCCTTCCGAAGCATGTGTGATACCAGCCTGATTCTCAAAACGCACCTTAAACCTGGTACCTTCTTTCATATTCAGTCCCCTGCCAATAGTGTTGTCGAAAACAAACTCCGCTCTGATCCCTGCATAATGCGAACTCTTATCGAGTCCCGAAGTAGACGATTTTACGTCATAAAACGTATTGGACGTAAAAATCGGTGTCACTACGAATCTCGCTGTATTGGAGAAGGGATAAGAAGCAAAGACACTGACCTGGCTGAAGCGGTACTTCTGGATAACGCTGTAAGAGTCCCGGAGATTGAGTGAACGTCTGTCATATCTGAACCCGAAATCAATCCTGTACGCATTGTAATTGTACTCACCCCAAAGGTCATTATTGGTCAGGGATGGAGTGATGAACCCGCCCGCCTTGATCACATGATTCTCCAGAAGATCATTCATCGAAACCTGCTGGGCATAGCCGAAGTCACGAATCGGATCGATCCGAAACTCCGATGACGCATCATTGCTGATAAACAATCCCTTGTAATTATATGGGCCTTTGACGGCTATATTTTCACGCTTTCGGGGTCTGGCTACCAACGCAGGAGACCCGGTAAACCCTTCTCTGCGACGCCTGTTAGCAAAAGTGGCCAATACATCTTCATCAAAGGTGTAATTATCGGTATCCACCTCTCCCGGCTTGAGATTAAGCCTTGACACTGCGGCTGCCGGCTCCTTTTTGACACTGTCTGCTGCTGTAATCTCCGGCGATTCGGCTTTATCCTTCGGTTCCATCCGGTCCCCATCTATACGCGGAGTACTGAAGCTCGAAGATGGGTTAAACTGTCTCTGATAACCCAGCACATAATTTCCTTTTTCAAGCTGCAAATAAGCCAGCGAATTATTCTGCCGGGATGGCAAGGCCGCCGTACGGACAGACGAAGAAAAATTCGTGGTCTGCAGGATAGATCCGTCAGCCCTGTTAAGCCTGAACACATTATTGACACCTTTGGAATCAGAAAGGAACAATACGGATGTTTCAGAGGCGGAGAGCGGGACATTCAAATTCCCAAAATTACTCACGACCTTACTCACCATAGGTGAGCGGGGCACCCCGGGATGCTCGTATAGCCCGAAAGAGCTTCCAATAGATTTATAGTCCCCTTTCACGGACAAGGTATCTGTCGAGCGGTTAGAGGCAAAAACGACCTTTCTGGATGAGCCTGTAACAAACTTTGGCGAAAGGTCATCGAAAATGTCAGTTGTAAGAGGAATGACAGAAGCCCGCAAAACACTTACCAGGAACAAATCATTTTGCCCTGCTTTATCTGCGCTGACGGCCAGTGTGGTGCCGTCCTCTGAAAAATCCATATCTACTATCTGGTCGAGCCCCCTGATAACACGCTTCGTTTTCAGACCAGGCTTCTTGCTGTCGGTTTTGTCATAGACAAAGAGATTTTGCTTACCATTATCTTCCGTCAGAATAGCCAGCGAATTCGTCCGCGACCAACCTATCAACGGAACAGGCTTCTGCCTCTGCGATACATCCGTCCACACGCTCCCTTTAAGAATAACCTTTTTCTTACCGGTTTCAGGATTATAAACCGTCACCCGGTAGCTCCCTTTCCGCAGCTCACTAAACGCTATAAGTTTACCATCCGGCGATATCCGCACATTGGCCACGTTGTTCTTATCCACGTCATTGAAGCTGCCGATCTTATATTTCCAGTCAGGGGTCGGATTTTGATAATTGTCGGTTACTTTTTTGCTTACGTCTGTGTAGAAATTCTTCCAGTCAGACAGAAATCGGCCAAAAGAGGGTACACCCAATGTACTCGTAATGCTGTTTTGCTCTGTCCTTATGATACGGGTGAGATTAAGAATATTCGAAATATTGTCCCTCCCGTAGCGTACAGCGATATAATTCCATATCGATTGCCCGACCACCGTGGCCTCCCTGCCCGACAGCAACCCGGGACGCTTGACATTACCGTTCTGGATCAGATCCCGCATGTAGTCATTCAAATCCGGCGACCAGCCCTCTGAAATGTAAGCGGCTACTCCTGACATGTACCAATCTGGCAATGTAAGAAGCAGAGAACTCTGCAAAGCATCTTTCAGGTTGCCGCCATACAACATTTCATAAACAAACAGCCGCGAGATATCATCTACCAGTTTTTTTCTGAAACTAGACTGATTTCCTGTAAAAGCTATTTCAAGACGTGCTTCAGAGAGATCCATATCGTTGCCCTGTATCTCCTTAAAAGTGGCTATCCCCATATTACTCTGGGCGAGTTCTTCAGGAGAATTATATAAAAATATCTTAACACGGTTGTAAGGAACATAACCCAGAATATCGCTGATCCTGTCAAATTCATTTTCTGCCAGCTGAGCGGTCAGTTTAGCAAGATTATTACCATTCTGATAAAAATAAATTTCGAAATTAGACGTACGATAAATTTTCCAGTCAAAAAGTCTGTACTGCACCCGATTTTTACCAAAAATCTCCTGCGACGGATATCGCTGTGCATTCAGCTCATGAGAAAACAGAACGAAGAGGGTTGCTATCGCTCCGGCTGACCATACATATCGTATACTTCGATTCATTTATCTCTGAAAATGATGGTTATCATTAAGTTTATCTAAACCGGATTTCAAAATTCTATAAAAACTTAGCTTTCTGAAGAATTCGACTGGTAAAATAACGAAAAATACCTTTCTATATTGACCTCGGAATCTATTTCTTTGTTTTCTTCCAGGTAGTCGATATACTGCAAGGCAAAAAACGGCACAAGCGTAACGCCCTTCGTCCCGAATCCGTTAAAAACACCGACCTTTTTATACTCAGGGTGAAGCCCGATAAGAGGTCTTCTGTCTTTGACGGAAGGTCGTATGCCCGCCCTTTGTCTCACCACTTCGTAATCACAGTGTAATAACGGCTTTAGTTTCTCTTCCAGATATCTTCTGCCATCCTCCGAAATCTCCCAGTCGAGGTCGTGCCACGAATAAGTAGCACCCGCCCTGACGAGGCCGTCCTTCTGAGGAAGAAGAAACACGCCCTGGTTCACCATATTCTTCACTGCGTAGCCTTTCATACTTAAGTCCAGCACCTGCCCCTTGACCGGATTAAACGGGAGCCAACCGAAATAAGGATCCTCCCTGGCAAAAACACCCTGACACAAGATCACCTTTGAAAAGGTCATCTCTTTCCAAACAACCCCGGACTCGCCAACTGACATATCTGCAGTGTTGAATTTCTCATTTCTGTAGAGGCCGTTTGAGCTAAAATACAAGCGGCTTCTTTCCAGGTAAGCAGGCAGATCAACCCAACCCGCACGCTTCACCTCCAGTCCGCCCAGCGGAGCATTTATACTCACATACGCGGTATGGTCGGGATTTGTGTCAACGTAAGGAGAGATAGAAGCTTCTGACGCGAGCGCAAGATAGTCATTTTGCTCCCCCACCGACCGGAAAGGGCGGTACATGCGGAGCGGGTGGTAAAAGCTGGCCGAAAGTAAACCCTCCATACGACGATAGAAAGACGCTGCCGCTGGAAAAAGGTCGTCCGCGAGCCAGGTTTTTACTAATTTTTTACCGGTAAGGGGATTAAAAATACCGGCAGCCACACCAGATGAAGAGGGCATAGTACTGTCACTGACCACCAAAACTTTTCTACCTCTTTCCAGGAGAAGATGAGCGAGCGACGTTCCTGCCACCCCTTGCCCCACGATCAGATAGTCATACATGGCCGGTTGCTTTTTTGCGCATTTTACCGGCCACAAGCTGATCAACCCAGCCCACAACCAGATCTACCTGCTCCGGCACCGTGATGAAAGAATTATCCAGCAAACGGGCATCAGGGGCTTTCACCAGAGGGCCTTCAGCCCGGTGGGTATCTATATAATCTCTCTTCTCAAGATTCTTCAGAATCACATCCAGATCATAGGTCTCTCCTTTCTGCAAAAGTTCTGCTTGTCGTCGCTGTGCCCTGATCAACGGATCCGCGGTCATAAACACTTTAAGCTCGGCTTCCGGAAATACAATCGTACCTACATCTCTCCCGTCCATCACAAGTCCCTTGTGCTTTCCCATTCTCTGCTGCTGAGCCACCATCGCATGTCGGACCATAGCAATCGCACTCACCTCACTCACGACATCGGAAACAGCCATTTTTCTGATCTCACTCTCTACATTCAGGCTGTTCAAAATAGTGTCATTACCACCTGTATCAGGCCGGTATCTGAAAGAAATCTGAATTTCATTGAGTGCCTTTTCAATTTCCAGGGGATTTGTAAGAGAAATATGCTTCTCTAAAAAATACAAAGTCACCGCTCTGTACATGGCTCCGGTATCCACATAAGCGTATCCTAGCTGAGCGGCTACATGCCTGGCGGTTGTACTTTTCCCACAGCTGGAATATCCATCAATAGCTACTATAATTTTCGACATCCCGAAATATAGATGACCTGTAATAACGAAAGCAAATAATTTTCAAATTTAATTTTGAATCTTCTTTCTGCACGAAATGTGCCTCTCACAATTTTCTATTAATTATATTTGCCCGGTTAATCTTCACAATCATAATGACAAAACTTTCGGTTCGTCACCTTCTCGGTATAAAAAACTTAACAGAAAGCGATATTTATACCATACTCGATACTGCTACCGAGTTCAAAGAAGTGATCAACCGGCCCATCAAGAAAGTTCCTTCTTTGCGCGACATTACCATCGCCAATATTTTCTTCGAAAATTCTACCCGCACCAGGTTATCTTTTGAGCTGGCAGAGAAAAGGCTTTCTGCTGACACGATCAATTTTTCATCCTCCGGCAGTTCTGTTAAAAAAGGAGAGACACTTCTTGACACCGTCAACAATATTCTGGCCATGAAGGTCGACATGATCGTGATGCGCCACAGTAGTCCGGGCGCGCCGCATTACCTGTCCACACGTATACCTGCCAATATTGTAAATGCGGGAGACGGGACACATGAGCATCCTACCCAGGGCTTGCTGGACGCATTTTCCATGCGTGAACAATTGGGAGATCTCGCCGGAAAAAAAATAGCCATCATCGGAGATATCACTCATTCGAGAGTAGCTATTTCGAACATATTTTGTCTTCAAAAACTGGGTGCTGAAGTGATGGTATGCGGGCCATCCACACTGATCCCTAAATACATGGGAGAACTGGGTGTTAAGGTAGGCCATGATGTACAGGAGGCCCTAAAATGGTGCGATGTGGCGAATGTACTTCGCATACAGCTCGAACGACAACAGATCAAGTACTTCCCTTCCCTGAGAGAATACTCACTCTATTTCGGCATCAATAGAAAAATGCTGGATGCCCTGGACCGGGAGATTATTCTGATGCACCCCGGCCCCATCAACCGCGGAGTAGAGCTTTCTTCAGACGCCGCAGACTCTAAACACTCCATTATTCTTAATCAGGTTGAAAATGGCGTGGCAGTAAGGATGGCCGCGCTCTATCTTCTGGCTCAGCAATAGCTTTACCCCTATTGGTTCCCGATTGCTACAAGTTTCTGCTTTGCTTAGTTAGAAAATGCCTCGTCAAGCAACTAATGATCAAGCAAAATTTGGATTTGTCAAAAAAAATGCGTAACTTTTATAGATGTGGCTTTGACTCCTCTATCGGGGGTTCTTTTCCGTGGCCCTTGTCTCACGGGACTTTAGCTTCGACTCCGCTCAGCTACCGTGGGGTCTTGGAAGACAGGT
>CAZAVR010000224.1:0-6796 GCA_964488435.1 uncultured Cytophagales bacterium
TATAGAAAACGACTACATCATTTCGGCGTGGAACTTTTCCCGATTCCACTCCGCACTCTCTTGACCAGATCATATATTCCTCCTTCTGCACCCAATTACTGGCTCGCGGAGGATAATCAACATCCAATCCCCACCCGGCTTTTTTTACAGCCCATTCGATGGAGGTCCCGCAATAAGACGCGTCGGCCGGAAGAATATGATGTATCTGATTATAAAAACGAATCCGCGGATGGTCATTGTTGTTTGTCTCTTCCCTGACATGGCTTTCCCGTTTCAAAATTTCAACAGGGTCATCCTGAAAAGAAGTATAAAAAGCATAGTAAACCGGAAGCGTAGAAAAAGAGAAGAGCAACATACCGATATTTCGGCCATATTCTAGCGCAAAAATCCGCCGCAAACCTGCATGAATACTTTTTCCTAGAAAAAAATCTTCCTTCCATCCATGTCGGATATTGACCATTCCCAACACCAGGACCATTAAAAACACGACCGGCATGAGGAGATAGATATTCTGCAGGTTTATTTCGTATGTTCCCAAAATCTGTCCCCCCGCTATTCTGAGTGCTATGGTTTTGAACAAAACGAATGTAAAAACGCCTCCGGTCAACACCTGAGCCAGCCCGTACCAGAAGCGCTGCCGGTTTCTGATATAATACAAAACCATAGTAACGATCCCTGCAAGCGACAAAATCTTAACGCCGGCAAAAGGAGTCTGGAGAAATTCAGGAGTTTTTGAAGAATATACGAGGGTAACCTTTGCCATCGCAAGCAGCACCACGAAACAGATGACTATGCTTAGTTTTTTAGTTACAAAATCTAAACACCTGCCGACAACCGATACGTACTCATTCATCAAGGTGAGGTAAAGTAATTGGCTTCACTCTCCGGGAAGGCAAAAACAAAATATTCTTCCAAAAGACGAGCAAAAAAGAACGAAAAGTTTTGATTCCTAAAACCATCTTACCATTTACAGATCAAAACCAATATTTGCTGGCAAAAATAAGAATTATATTTGGTTTCAGGCAGTGACAACCGGCAAAAATTACCTTGCGAGCTCGAAAGGGGGATCCGGCGTTTAAGATTCAATGGTGGCAGGGCTGTGCCAACAGATGAACCTTGAAAAGGTCGCTATCTAAGAAAGATACGAAATTTTTCCGGGAAAAGCAAGGCCGCCTTAATACTGCTGGAGCTCGTCGGATTCATGGACGAATATTCCCCCTGACGAATGTCCCGATAGTTCGTACATGGCACGAGCCACCTTTGCGGAGTCAATAGCACGATACTTACGCAAAGGTCCCAGAAACAGCGGCTGCAAAATACTCATCACCACAGCCCCGATACGTTCACCGGTTCTTTTCTCCTTCCGTTCGCCAGTCAGCAATGAGGGACGATAAATATGCAAGGCGTGATAGCCCATTGATTTCAATTGATCTTCTACCTCCCCCTTCACACTATTGTAAAAAAACAAGGAGCTGGCCTTAGCACCCATGGCGGTCACGATATGAAACGATGAAGCGCCTGAGTCCAGGCCAGCGCGAGCTATTTGCAACGGATATACTTCATCTACTTGTCTGAAAGCCTCCATAGAACCTGCCTTTCTAAGGGTCGTGCCCAGGCAGCAAAAAAGCACATCAGCTTTCAAAAGCAGCGGATCCGGTTTTGAAAAATCATATATGATTTCCGTCAAACGGCTATGCTCAATACCGAGCGGACGTCGTACCAATACCTTTACTTCCGAAAACCTGTCGGACTTAAGTAGCAAGTCAACCAGTTGCTTCCCAACCAACCCGCTGCCTCCTGCCACTAGGGCAACATGATGCTTTGCTTCTGCCATCTGATCGACGATTCAGGTACAAACTCTATTCCCAGATCACCTCAATCGAGGTCTCCTTCAAATCAATCGTGGTGTAACGCTCACCCGACTGTCGTCTCAGGGAAACTACCCCATTTTCAACTTTGGCCATCTGCTGTGATATGACGTCTTTGCTGTTTCGCTTCCTATACACAACAAGGCTGTTCTCAGGCGTTTTCACGGGTATCTGTACCGACCGGCCTGATACATTGACGGATTTGCTATGCACCGGTATATCGGACTTCCTTACCAACGCCAGTGCCTTAGAGGCTCGGGGCACACCGTAACCGACGAAATTATTACCATAAGGATATAAATGGGCTGACTTCTCGATGATTTCAATCAGCTCCTTACTCTTGAGATAAGGATTCGCTTCCATGAGGCAGGCCGCAAAGCCCGTTACCACCGGAGCCGATAAAGACGTTCCATACAGCGAAAAACAGGAAACATTGGGCTTGAGATAGGGCAAAAACTCCGGCCCTATGCTACTGTAGCCGATTTTGTTCCAAAACCGCTGATTGGTCGCTCCCACAGTCAGCACTCCCCTCGCATCGGCAGGAGTAGAAAGTAATCTCCATGACTTATCGTCCCCTTCATTCCCGGCCGATATCACCAGCAACATCCCCTTTTTGTCCGCTGCCATCTGGGCAGCCCGGCTGATGGCACTGGTTTTACCATCCATCTGAGACGGCGTGTAATTATCACGGGGATCGGTGAAGCCCTTGGCATACCCCAGCGATGTATTGATGAGCCTTACACCCAGGCTGTCCATCCATTCCATAGCAGCTATCCAGTTATCCTCCTCTCCTCTCCATTCGCGAAGGGAATAGTCGGTCCTGGCCAGGTAAAAACTTGCGTTAATCGCCATTCCATATTGGATCTGCTCCGACCTGTCAATGCCTGAAATCGAAGCCATCACTTCAGTACCGTGCATATCCGAATAGGATTCCGCCATGCTGAAGAGTAGTTCAGCAGGAATATCCGGCTTTACGTAGTCCTTAATACCCAGGATACGGTTGTTCTTAAAGATATGGTTGAGTGATGCGGAAGAGTCTGCTCCGTAAAAACCGGCATCAATCACCCCGATGGTTACGCCGTTACCACTTAATCCCGCATTTGTAAAAGCGCCTGATTGCACCTGCTCCATCACAGGGGCAGCCAATGCCCGGTCGTTAGACGGTAAACGGGCTATAAAAAAATCCGAATTCATCGGAACTACGTCAACTACGAATTCGAGGTTCTTCAGTTCGTTAGCCTTGGAGGGTGTCAATACAGAAGAAACGGCATTAAGCCACCTGGAATGATACAAAACCTTAACTGATTTCTCATTCAGCTTCCTGAGATAGTCGGACCGCACAGGAAGATCCGTCTCATCCAAAAGATCCAGCCCCAGCCTCAGCCTGTTTTGACGGGTAGTCTCAGATAAAGCAGGTGTGTCGCCCGGATTCTTCCCATCCAGATAAATCCAGTATTTCGACTGGGCGAAAGCAACATACGAGACAAAATAAAAAGCAACAACAAAAAGAAATTTCATATAAACAGAGTAAAACTACAATCCATGCCACCGGAAATATCAAAGCGCCACGTGCACCAGCTTTTTTGTTTCAAAAAACGGTTCCTCAAAATAGTCCGATAAAGTAAAGATACGTGCTTTTCTGTTAAGTTCCTTTAATTCCTCGGTGATATCACCACCCTTGAGATACAGTATGCCGTTTTTCAGTTCATGGAATGAATTACGGCTGATTTTATCCTTTACCCAACCGGTAAAAGGTCCCAGGCGTGTAACCGCCCTGCTGACTACAAATTCGAAATCCTCCTCCACCCTGTCGGCCCTCGTCTGGCGCGCTTCCACATTAGCCAATGATAAGGCCCTAGCGACTTCACTTACCACTTTTATCTTCTTCCCTATACTGTCGACCAGCAGAAAACGAGATTCAGGAAACATAATGGCCAGCGGTATTCCGGGAAATCCTCCCCCCGTACCCACATCCAGAATAGTAGTCCCGGGCTTAAAGTCGATGACTTTGGCAATGGCCAGTGAATGCAGCACATGCCTTTCATACAAAAAAGCAATATCCTGCCTGGAAATTACATTGATTTGCGAATTCCACGCCTCATACAGGCGGCCGAGTTCCCCGAACTGCTGTCGCTGAGTATCACCTGTTTCAGGAAAATATTTTAGTATTTCATTCATGCCACCGGAAATATCAAAGCGCCACGTGCACCAGCTTTTTTGTTTCAAAAAACGGTTCCTCAAAATAGTCCGATAAAGTAAAGATACGTGCTTTTCTGTTAAGTTCCTTTAATTCCTCGGTGATATCACCACCCTTGAGATACAGTATGCCGTTTTTCAGTTCATGGAATGAATTACGGCTGATTTTATCCTTTACCCAACCGGTAAAAGGTCCCAGGCGTGTAACCGCCCTGCTGACTACAAATTCGAAATCCTCCTCCACCCTGTCGGCCCTCGTCTGGCGCGCTTCCACATTAGCCAATGATAAGGCCCTAGCGACTTCACTTACCACTTTTATCTTCTTCCCTATACTGTCGACCAGCAGAAAACGAGATTCAGGAAACATAATGGCCAGCGGTATTCCGGGAAATCCTCCCCCCGTACCCACATCCAGAATAGTAGTCCCGGGCTTAAAGTCGATGACTTTGGCAATGGCCAGTGAATGCAGCACATGCCTTTCATACAAAAAAGCAATATCCTGCCTGGAAATTACATTGATTTGCGAATTCCACGCCTCATACAGGCGGCCGAGTTCCCCGAACTGCTGTCGCTGAGTATCACCTGTTTCAGGAAAATATTTTAGTATTTCATTCATGCCTCCGGTAATTGATTCTTATCTATCTCCACCTGGGACGCCTTTCCCTGTTGAAAAGCATAACAAAGCCCATGATCAGATAGTAAACAAAAAATACAAAATCAACAAATACAAGCGTATACCAGGGAAGCGTACTTCCCAGACGTCTGTTAACGAAACCCAACACCAATACCTGTATCAGCGATTTAATTCCAAAGCCAATGCCGAGGTATTCGGCATTTTGATACTGGCCTGAATACAGGAAATAACCCAGAAAAGATAACGCCGCCAGCCAGACGCCCACGTGAGAAAAAGAGATAATACCCAGAAGTGCCTTGTTACGCGGCCTGTAATACTTACTGACAGAAAGGTGCCTTTTCTTCTGCACAAACCAACTTTTCCAGGTCGTCTTCGGAATCGACCAGCTAAACGACTCAGGATCCGGATTGATGGCGACATTGGCAGCTGTGGCGGTCTCATTGATAAAAAGGTCGTCGTCGCCGCCTGTTACATTCTTATGATTGTAAAATCCTTTCTTGTTAAAAAAAAGATCTTTCCGGTACATCAGATTACGCCCTACACCCATATAAGCCAGTCCGACCCTGGCCAGGGACATATATTGTACAGCCGCATAGAAAGTTTCACACCGGATAAACCAATTCAACAAACCACTCCCCGGAAAATAAGGCGAATACCCCAACACAATTTCTTTATCGCCTGAAAGCTGAGAAACCATCGCACCGATCCAGTTATCTCCGGCAGGCCGGCAATCGGCATCCGTCATGAGCATTACCGGGTACAGGGCATGTTTCATACCAATGGTAATGGCGTATTTCTTAGGCGTAATATAATCGTGGGCTTCGCCTATCCTGATATGTCTGATGTGGTGCCAATGCGCTGCCTGCGCCTCCAGGTAGTCGTTAGTCCCGTCCCATGACCTGTCATCCAGTACTATGACCTCATATTCAGGATAATTTTGTGAATCAAGCCGTGGCAAAAGCTCTTTAAGATTCTCCAGTTCGTTCCAGGCACACACCAAAACCGTCACAGGGGGAAGGTCGCCCCGCCTTTCTGTATTTTTATGCCAGGACAGACGAATGAAAACAAAAAGGTAGAAAAACAATTGGATAATGACAAGTACAGCCGTAACCGCCAACAACAGTAAACTTAGAGCCACACGATAAGGAGTTGAATATCACATTTTTTTGCAAATATACGCCGGTTCCTCCGATTCTTGGCACGAAGCACCTATTTTTGCTGGCTTAAAAGCATCCGGATGATCGCCTTTTCACTCTGGGAATTTTGTGTACCTGCTTTGTATCCTGCAAAGCCGGGCGGCTTTCGCCGGCAAAAAACCTGGAAGTGAGGCAGCAAACTGCTTACATTTATGACATTTCATTCATTTTTTGTGATCTAAAAATACACTATCCCCACAAGAATGCATTTTACACTCAATAGTAAGGATCCGGGCAGCAAGGCCAGGGCAGGCACCATCCAAACTGCCCACGGTCTGATCCAAACACCTATATTTATGCCTGTAGGTACAGCCGGAACTGTAAAAGCCGTACATCAGCGCGAACTTGAGAAGGATATCCGGGCACAAATCATTCTCGGCAATACCTACCACTTGTACCTTCGCCCTGGCCTGGACGTCATCAAGGGTGCCGGAGGCCTCCATGCTTTCAACGGCTGGAATAAACCTATACTTACAGATAGCGGCGGCTATCAGGTGTATTCACTCGCCGGCACCGGAAGGAAAATTACAGAAGAAGGCGTAAAATTCAAGTCACATATTGATGGATCTACCCATGTTTTCACTCCTGAGAACGTGATGGACATCCAGAGAACCATCGGAGCCGATATCATCATGGCATTCGATGAATGTACACCCTACCCTTGCGATTTCACTTATGCCCGGAAATCCATGGAAATGACGCATCGCTGGCTTGACAGATGCTGCCGGCAGTTCGACGCCACTACGCCCCTTTACAATTACGAGCAGACGCTTTTCCCGATCGTACAGGGCAGTATTTACAAAGACCTCAGGATTCAGTCGGCCGAGACTATTGCTTCCAAAAACAGAGAAGGAAATGCCATAGGCGGGCTTTCAGTGGGTGAACCCGCCGAAATCATGTAC
>CAZAVR010000225.1:0-6739 GCA_964488435.1 uncultured Cytophagales bacterium
CGTACGTCAGCAGATTTACAGTCTGCCCCATTTGGCCACTCTGGTACACCCCCTTTTTTTGTTTTTGACCCGCTATCTCTTTCGACTTTGGGAACGCAAAAGTACGTGAAAATGTGTAATTGCCAAAAACTTTTGAAAAAATATTTGAGAAAAAATGTGGCCGGAATCGTAACTGTCTAGGAGGCAGTATTTTCGGTATTTGTTTTTTTTAGAGGCGGATTCCAACGCTCAGCATATTGATCCGCGGGCCCCGGGCTTCTTCGAATAATGTGCCCAGGTCATAGTCCAGAAAAAAGTCTGGAAGGTGACGCAATCCGATTTCGAAGGACAGTCCATACCTGAAGTCCTGGGCGAAATAGTTACCGTGAACCCGGTTTTTTTCTTTATCCGCGGCGGTTTTTGTTTTGGTGTAGCCGCCGAGCCGGTAGCCTGCGTAGGCTCCCGCACTGACATGAGCAATGATGATATTTTTTAATGTGAGTGTAGGCATCAATGACACATTCAGATAGGGGAGGGTCAGTTTGCTTTTTGACAATGCAATTTCGTTGCCGTTTGCGTCCGTCAGCATGGAGAAGGCTACCTTTCCTGTCGCAGGATCCTTTGTGACGGTGTTGTTGCCGTCAAACATCAAATTGAACCAGGAAAAGTCAAGTCCGTAGTCCAGGTGAAGTCCGGCCCGTTTTCCGTTTATTATTCTGGCACTGTGCACCACCCCCAGGGAAATGTACCTGGAGCCTCCTGTACGAAGGTCATAGTCTTCGGTGTCGTATTCCTGCTTTACATTGGATCCGTAGGTGTTTAATCCCAGCTTCAGCTGAAATCCTTTTCTGGGGCTGAAGTGTTGTTTTGTTTCAATTTTGGGCAGATCGGGTTTCTGCTCCGCAGTTTCCGGACTTTTACTATCCGGCGGGCTGTTTTTTATGGTAATCTGAATCCGGATACTTCCCGCCATATCCCGCATGCTCCGTACTTCCAGGGTAGATGAAGCGTCACTGCTGTCAGCGGCAGCGGGGTCTTTCAGGTAGTTTTTGCCAGGCACCCGTTTTTCATACATGTACTCAGGGGCGCCCTTCGAAGGAATACTCTTGCTCATGTCGGAGATAAGCCGGTCCAGGTCATAGTTCAATATTTTTTCAATCTCTTTCCTGTCGCTTCCGTAGATAAGTATCTTCGTTTTTTCGCCGGATTCTATCACAATGGAATCGCGGGTGTCACTTTTCTGCGCTAAAATGTATGTTGAGGGCAAGAGGAGCCACAAGGATAAAACGTATTTCAGGGTGCCGAATCTCATGGTTCTTGTTATTTACAGATTGATTTTATTTTTCAGGTTTTTGTACTGCCGCGTTATATTCAGTTCTTCTTCTCTGAGGGACTCTTCTGCTTTGGTAAATAGTTGGGCCGGGTGAATACCCACCTCATTCCATTCTACTTTTTCTCCTTCTTTCGCTTTTTTCAGCTGTTTCAGTATGCGTCTGAACCGGGATGGTTTGCCTGGTTCTTCAGGCTCGTCTCCATGGTTCGATGTCTCCACGAACACCACCACCGTTTGCGCCGGTATAGGTTCATTTTTTTGCGCTTTCGAGATATCCGGTGTGCCGGCAAGGATCCTCGCTGCTTTGGCATTAAGGCTTTCTTCAGTTGAGCTGGTTTGGCGGCTGGATTCGGGCTGTACAGTTCCGGATGGCGGCGTATTCAGGACAGGCTGTTCTGAGACGGCAAGCGGTTCGGAAGGGTGGTTAGCCGGTAGGTTATTCATCGGAGAGTCTCTTTCTTTTTGCTGTCTGGGCAGCGTTTTTTGACTCGGGGTAATCATGTGTTTTGGGGCCTTGACAGACGCTTGCGTGCTTGCTGCGTTACGGAGTGCGACGCCCCCGGGAGCGGATGCCGTTTTGATGGCTGGTGACGCCACCGACAGGGTGTTGGTTTCTGTTGATTGTAGAAAATAGCTGCCGGCTAGTAATAAAAATGCTACGCTGGCAGCAGCTATTCCATACCAACCCGAAATTTTTCTATTTTTTCGGGCTGCCTGTCTGGCCTCCAGTTTCTCCCAGATTTTTTCGGATGTTTTTGGTTCCCAATTGTTTAGCTTCTCTTTAAACAATTCATCCACGTGATGCCTTTTCATATAATCTTAAATATGTTTTATCTATACACCGATATCAGCTTTTTTTTTGAGTCCTCCTTCTCTTTCAGTAATTGCTGCAAATGAGCTCTGGCCCTGTGGAGCTGAGACTTGGAGGTGTTTTCCGAAATGCCAAGTAACTCCCCGATTTCATAATGGGTATAGCCTTCGATGGCGAACAGATTGAATACCGTTCTGTATCCGGTGGGCAGTTGTTCAAGTATACCCAGCAATTCCTCTGCTTCGAGCGCGTGGTCAGCGAGTGACATATCTGCTATATGATATGCATTGTCTAAATAACTGTTCTCAGGTAATCTTTTCTGCTGCCGAAGGTAGCCGAGGGACTCATTGATCATGATCCTTTTGATCCAACCCTCCAGACTGCCTTCCGCTTTGAATTGCGTGATCTTGCTGAAAACTTTCATGAAACCTTCAATCAGGACGTCTTCTGCAGCCATCCTGTCGTGTACATAACGGAAGCATACCCCCATCATCCGGGGTGAGTATTTGTCATAAATAAATCTCTGCGCTCTTGGATCGGCTTTTTGAAGTGCGTTAAGCAGTTTTTCTTCAGAACCGAACAACGGTAATATTTTACCCATCCTTTATGGTGATTTCATACACAAGATGCATATTCGCATTTGTGTGGTTGCACAGTGACTGTTTTTTTTCTTTCTATTTACATCATGCCAGATTTTTCAGCTCCGATTGGGATTTTCGATAGTGGTATCGGGGGGATGACCGTGGCTTCTGCTGTTACGGAGCTATTGCCATACGAAGATACCATCTATTTTGGCGATACCGCTCATCTGCCCTACGGCGATAAGTCCACGGCCGCTATACAGGCTTATTCTATCAAGATCTGTAATGTGCTGCTTCAGCAAAATTGTAAAGTAATCCTCATTGCCTGTAATTCAGCTTCTGCTGCTGCTTACGATCTGGTCAGGGAGTATGTGGGTAGCAGGGCGAAGGTGTTGAACGTGATTGACCCGGTTATAGAGTATATCAGCGGCAGGTATCCCTGTCGGACGATTGGATTAATAGGCACCAAGCAAACCGTACTATCAAATGTATATAAGAAGAAGACAGACGCGCTGGAAAAGGGGATAGTGCTGAAATCTCTTGCCACACCACTCCTGGCGCCTATGATTGAAGAGGGCTTTTACGACAACAGGATCAGCGAAGATATTATCGCAAAGTATCTGGGTGACCCTGAGCTCGACGGGATAGAGGCGTTGATACTGGGCTGTACACATTATCCGCTTATCAGGAGACAGATAGATGCGTTTTACGGAGGGCGTGTAGAAGTACTCGATACATCCGAGATCATTGCCCGCTCATTGAAGTCGGTGATGGAAAAGGATTCGCTGCTAAATACCCTGGGGAAAGGCGAACGCCAGTTTTTTGTTTCGGACTACACCAAGTCTTTCGAAGCCTCTACGAGGATATTTTTTGGGAAGGAGATCCACCTGAAGCATTACCCGTTGTGGGATTGAGAAGCTTTGCCCGGTCAACGCGCGGGGCGTAAAGCGCATGGTTTCCCTTGGAACGAAATTTAATTTTGTTTTTTGGGTGATTTTTGCTATATTATGGGT
Organism: uncultured Cytophagales bacterium; assembly: GCA_964488435.1. Taxonomy (GTDB): domain Bacteria; phylum Bacteroidota; class Bacteroidia; order Cytophagales; family Spirosomataceae; genus JBEBSO01. Next base: position 3,718 of record CAZAVR010000225.1, read on the forward strand.
TTTTAGTTTATGAAATAAACCATTGCAGCCGAAGGAAACGTACTTTCTTCGGCTGCGCGAAATTATATTTCGTTGAGCATTTGTCGAGGTGACGGCTTGCCGGCGTACCTTGGATTTAAGGTGTTACTGTAAGCGTTCCCTGCATGGACAGGTAATGTCCCGGATAGGTACAGACATAAGTGTATTTGCCTGGTTTGGCAGGTGCTGTAAAGTAAATGGTGTCATCCGAGCCGGGGCCTATAAGTTTCGTGTGGTACAAAACTGACGGCAGGTTGGGAATATAGCCCATTTCGTTCCCTTTGAGTCCGAGTTGTATAGCTGCTTCCCCCACTGCATTAGCAGTGCCGTGCTGAACAAGAAGGAAATTATGAGGCATGTCGTCGTTGTTAGTCATGGTTAGCTTAATCTTTGCACCGGCTTTTGCAGTTAGCGCTGTTTTATTGAATTTAAGTCCGGGGAGTGTGCCCATGACGACAGTCAGGTCCGGACCGTTCTTCCAGTCAGCTGGTTGAACGGTGGTACGTTTAGCCAGTCGATTACCGGTTATAGGTGCAGCTATATTTCCCTTGCTATTTGCGGGCATCTGATGGTTAGCGTGAACGTCTTTAGAAGCTGTGACTGCCTTAAAGCCGGATATCTTCGGGCCTTCAGGAATCGCATTCAGTGTGAAGTATGCTGTCGGATGTACGAGTGTCTGTCCTTCAGCGTTTTTTATACCTGGCAGTTTGATCTCATGAATGTATTTTTCGCGTAGCCCGTCTACCCATATTCTCACGGTTTTACGGTCTTCGGATACTTTCACGCCTTTGACGAGGCATTTTTTGTCGTCAACCACAGGGCTACCATATACCGGATGGTATTTATAGATAAAACCGGTGATGGAATATGCATTTCCGTTCTCTGCATCTGCTTTGTTGACCGGATCGGTGAAATTGATTTCAAATCCGTCGGAAGTTGAGGAAACGCTGTGAATCTCGAAAGGTTTTTTTCCATTGTATACGAGTCTTTGTAAGCCATAGGCATTAGGCCCGGTGGACCCCCAGCCGCGGTTGGTCTGTCCCACGTAAAGAGACCCGTCGTGCCCCCAGGTCATCCGTAAAACTCCGGATTGAAAACCTTCCCGGAACATGACCGCTCCTCCCTGGTATTGTCCCTTTACTTTTTCCAGGAATACACGCGATATTTTGCTTTGCCCCTGATCTCCGACGAGAAGCTGTCCTCCAAAAGGACCAAAAGCGTTATTTTCCGGGATGGTCACGATTTCAGACGTTGATATGCCAAGTATACCATGGGGAAGCCATACCGAAGGGGTTTTGATTCCGGGGACCGCTTTTGCTACTTCGAAAAGAGGCGTTCCGCGACCTTCGAGGTTTTCTGGTTTTTTATAGGGGCCTCCGGGCGGGTTTGATCTCGGATCTACACGTGAATAGATGTCGTTTGTCCGTACTTTTACGGGAGATTCAGGTAGTTCGGCCCATCGCAGCGCAGCCGGATGCCCGGTGAAATCACCTTTTTCTACATGTGTGAGATACCCTGAGCCCGTCCAGTCTCCCTGGTTTTCGGTGTAGAAGAATTGTCCGTCATAAATTCCGATCCCGCAGGGAGAGCGCATGCCTGCTGCGTACGGCTCCATTTTTCCATCCATGGTAATACGCATGGCCCAGCCCCGCCAGGGAACCCGGCTTTCTCCCAACCACCATTCGGCATCTCCAAAGGCGACATTGGCAGTTACAATCATGCTTCCGTCGGGCAAAAATTTGGGCCCATAGGAGTATTCGTGATAGTGCGCGGAGATAGGCCATGCGAATATGGTCTCGTAGGTATCAGCTTTACCATCTTTGTTGGTGTCAGTGAGTTTGGTCAGTTCCCCGCGTTGCGCCATGTATAAGGACCCGTCTTTATAGGCGAGGCCCAGGATTTCGTGTAGTCCGCCGGCAAATTTTGTAAAGTAGGGCTGGCGCCGGTTTTCACCGGCCGGATTTTCGATCATCCACACATCGCCCCGCCTTGTTGCTACCGCCAGGGTGCCATTGGGAAGGGTGACCATGCCGCCGACTTCAAGTATCACTCCCTCCGGGATAGGAAGGGTCTCCAGTTTATAGGATGGAGCAGGCTGGGTTTTGTCGGTCTGCGCGGACGTTATAGTAGCCAGGCAACAGATTACGATGATATGCAGGTACGCAAACCTTATTTTGACAGGCCATTCTTTCAGGTGATTCATCTGTTTATTCTTGGTTTGAATTTTAAGTTTGTACGAAAGGGCGGGCACAATTCATATCTTGGTGATAGTGCCCGTTTTAATGACGCGCTGCTATGTATGTGCATTCGCTTATGCTCATTTCCTTCCTGTTTATTTGCAGACGATATGGTTTACCAGATCAGAAAATAGGTCACAGCTTCGCTTCCGGAGGCGATGAGGACTTTGCGTCCTTCGCCTGCATCCGATATGCGGGCACTGGTGCCATTTCCCACCTTAATATAGTATTTCCCGTCTATACGATACATTTCGTTTTCCAGGAGTTCAATCGAGGCGCCATCAGCAGCTTTGACAGTAAATTCGCTGAGCTTAGTGACCGGCTTTATGGTACGTTTAAGGTATTTTCCGTCTGATTCAGGTCTTAGCTCGTCGGTAAAGGTGATGTTGTTCCACTCGTAGCGGAATGTGGGCCGGTTGTCACCGTCCATTTTGTATCCTTTCAGGCGAAAATCACGTGAGGTGTTTCCTGCCACTGTATTGACGCCTTGCGCGGCTTCCAGGGTAAGCGCGCTGCCGAGGGGGAAACTCATGCCGTCTCCACGGTCATTCCACATCGGCGTGACATCAAGAAAGTCACCTCTCCATACCCGGATAAGGGTTCCGTTGTCAAGATCCATGGCATAATTGATTTTGAGGGGGTCGCCCACAGAGACGCCATGTGGTATTTTTTTTGACGCATATCCGATAAAGCTTCGGTGAACGATACATTCGTCTGCTTTCAAAAATCCTGCAGCCAATTGGAAAATTGTGGGCCATGCCTACGGA
>CAZAVR010000226.1:0-6730 GCA_964488435.1 uncultured Cytophagales bacterium
GCAGTGAGAGCAATATCCAGCCACGGTACTTCTCCGAATTTTCTGAGTTTTTCAAAATAAAAGAAGGACTTGAAAAATCTGATCTCGGCTTCGGCCCGTTTGAGAGTAGCGTCCGGAGGGATATTGGGAATACGCTCCAATGCATAATTACAACTTCTGATATTCAGCCAGTCAGCTTTGGCCCAGCCGCCACCGGAAGCCGGAATCTGGTACTCTCCCCAGGTATAGGCATTTCGGGTACCAGGAGATTGGTTGTCGCTGAAGTTGTCGAGATTATACCAGGCAAGCCGCGCGTCATATAACAGCGGGTAGAACTGGTTGGCATACATTTCTACGTCAGCCCCGCTTTTCCAGAAGTTGGCGTCACTGATTTTGTCAAGGGGAAGTTTCTCCAGATAACTGTCGTTGCACGCGGTTATACTCAGTGACAAGGCGAGCATTATGATACAAATATTTTTCATACAATTTTGTTGTCGGGTTAGAAATTAATATTTGCGCCGAATGATAATGACCTGTACATAGGATAGGCACTCGGACCGTCCAGCTCAGGATCAGAAATCTTGATCATTTTCGTTCCTGTCCAGAGATTGCTGCCCGTGAAGAAGAGTTTGACCCGCTCAATGCCCAGCTTTTGCGATACCTTCTGCGGAACGGTATACCCGAATGTCAGTTGCTTCAGCCTGATGTAGGCAGCGTTCTGAAGAAAGCGGGTTTGCACTGAGGTCACGTCGGATGCTCCTGAAATAATAGGTCTTGGGAAAAAAGCGTCCGGGTTTTCTTCCGACCAGTAATCCATGGCTACTTTAGAGATGCCTACCCACTCGTTCGAGTATTGGGTGAGATAGTAAAGAGAAGAAATCCAGAGTTCACGCTTGCCCACGCCCTGGAAGAAAAGGTCGAGGTCGAAGCCCTTCCACTTTACATTGGATCTGAAGCCAAAACTGTACCGTGGTGTGTTGTTGCCAATGATGCTCATGTCTCCGGGGTTAGTAAGAGTTTGTGCTCCGCGGGTGATAATTCCATCATTGTTAAGATCGACCATCCATAAATCGCCCGCCTGGCGTTTTCTGCCGGCGATATTTGTCTGGTTGAGTTCCAGTGCTTCTGCATCCGTCTGGAACAAACCTCCCGTGGTTAGGCCCCATATTTCTCCCATTCTGTGCCCTACATAGTAGTCTGAAATAAGCCCTGTAGGATTACTGAATCTTGTAATTTTGGCGGTATAGTCTGACAATATTACAGAGGCTTCGTATCTGACCTCTCCGATTTTGTCACGCCATTCAATATTAAGATCGAATCCGTGTGTACGCAAATCGGCGGCGTTGGATTGTGGTTCCGGAACGGCAAGTGTAGCGGGCAGTGGTTCTGATCGGGTAAGCATATTTTTGGTATCGCGTCGATACACATCGAATGAACCGCTAAGGCGGTTGTTGAGTACGGCAAAATCTACACCTCCATTTAGCTGACTGACAGTTTCCCATGTAAGGGAGCCACTTACCAATCCTGGAGCCCTTACCGTCATCGGTCTGTCTCCACTGATCAGATAATTTACCTCCTGTGCATCCATTGTGGCAATGTATGGATAGTAACCGGCTACATTCTGATTTCCAAGGTTTCCATACGACCCACGGAATTTCAATACATTCACCGTTTTCTTCAGTCCGCCGAAGAACCGCTCGTTGTCAAGTCTCCAACCCACCGATACGGAGGGGAAAGGTGCGAAGCGGCTCCTTTGCGGAAATTTAGACGTACCATCATATCGGCCGTTAAACTCAATGAGGTACCTGTCATCGTAGCTATAATTTAGCCGGGCAAAAGCCCCCCTTATGGCGTATTCATTGATCCCGTCAAATGCAAACCGGTCGCCTGATGCAAGAGTTATAGACGGTATGCTGTTAACGATCAGGTTTCTGCGCTCAGCTTGAGCCATCAGATAACTTGCATTTTCCTGATTGAATCCCACCATGGCCTTGACATAATGCTTAGATCGAAAAGTATTGGTATAATCTGCGTAGGCATTAAATACCTTGTACTTGTCGTCATAATTTGTCCGCGTAACCCGGTTTGGGTTGCTTCCTCCATAGTATCCTGACACATCACCGGCAGCATTGTAAAACGGTTGCAATGCTATGTACGCGAATTCGGTTGTATTTTTCTTATTGTATGAGTAGTCCAGGTTAAACGACATATTTTTGACAGGTGTCAGTCGTGCTGTCCCGGTCATCCATACATCACCAATGTCTCGGGTTTGGTGACCGCCTTCCGATAGCATCTGCGCCAGATTCTGGATGGATCCTTCATGTGTCCATTTCCCGTTGGGATCACGGAGTGGCTGGGTGGAGTAAATATTCGTCTGGTAGATCGTGCCACCCTCTGGAAAGGAATTACGAAAGGTTGGGTCGTTGGGAGGGAATCTCTTGTTACTGTTGTTGATGGATACCTTCGCACCCACCTTGAACCATTCCGCAATGTTGTAATTCACATTGGTCATTAAGTTGTAGCGATCGAACTTCTCCTTAAACAGGTTCTTGTTGGTCAGCCCTCTTTGATGCAGATAAGAAAAAGATGTATAATAGTCGAACTTGTCGGTTCCTCCGGAGACGCTGGCCGTATGCTGCTGCATAGGATAACTCCTGTTCATCAGTATTTTTTCCCAATTGGTGTTGGCCACTCCGGTCCATTCGTTCACGTTATCCGGATGTATAATGGCCTGGGGTTGTGATGGATCATTGTAGTGTGCCATCATCGCCGCTACCTTGATATCGTCATAATAGTTACGCCCGTTTACCCGCATAAAGGCCTCATTCATATAGCCGATCCTTTCCTTTGTGTCTATGAAGTCGATTCGGGTAGTGGGTGCGTTCGAAGTAAAGATGGAAGAAAGGGAAACAGAAGGTTTGTCCCTTTTTTTACCGGCCTTGGTGGTTACAAGAATTACACCATAGGCTGCGCGGGCCCCGTAGATGGCAGCCGATGCCGCATCTTTAAGCACAGTTACACTTTCGATGTCGCTTGGGCTAATGAGGTTAATATCCATGGGGATCCCGTTTACCAATACAAGTGGCCCCCCACCACTGAGGTTCGTATTCCCCCTTACATTAAAAGTAGCTCCTTTGCCGGGAGAGCCGTTTCCCTGTGTAATGTTCAGGTTGGAGACTACTCCCTGGAGACCTTGTCCCAGGTTGGTAATGGGTCTGCTTTCTAATACCTCCGCTGTCACTGTAGATACAGCACCGGTCAGGTTTACCTTTTTCTGCTCACCATATCCCACCACTACCAGTTCTTCAAGGGATTTGGTGTCTACGTCAAGCTTGACATTGATGGTAGCCCTGTTGCCCACCACTTCTTCTTTAGTCATGAAACCCACGTAGGAGAACACCAGAATGGCTCTTGGATCCGGTACTTCTAATGAAAACAGGCCCGTTGCATCTGTTGTGGTTCCCTGTTGGCTGCCTTTGATCAGAATACTGACACCCGGAAGGCCGTCGCCGCTTTCGTCTGTTACTTTTCCTTTCACCACCTGTGCCACCAGACTTTTTATATCGGGAGGCGATATCGTATAAATAGAGGCCTGAGGATCTTTTTCCTCTTTGTTTTTCTTGGTCACATATACAAGCACTGTCCGCTTGTTGATTTGACGATAAGCTAAAGGCGTATTTTTTAGTGCGATATCCAGCGTTTCTTTGACACTGCGCCTGTCTGTCGGGAAACTTATACTAGTATACGTTTCCACTTCATCAAGCGGAATGACAAAAGAAAGCCCAGTCTTTCCTTCGATTTTTTTCAACACAGACTGGAGACTTTCTTTGCCTGCCCCCATGGTTAGTACAATTTCTTTTAACTCCTGACTCTTCCCAGGATGCGCCGTCAGCAGCTGCATGGTGCTGAAAAATATCATAAAATAAAACAGACTCATCCGCATCGCTAGCAGGATTAATTTGTGTTTCCTTGCCGAATCAAAAGACTTGACGAAACACATAGGTTCCATAAAGGATAAATTCATAACTTTGTAAGTTTTTAATAGTTAGCCTAATAAATGTTAAGAACATCTGGCTGTCCGGCTCCTAACCCGGCCAGCCTTTCTTTTTTGAATTGAGAGCTTCGCTACGTATTCTGTTTTATCATAGAGTATGGTTTAGTTGAATAATTGGGGTCCGGGTTCTGAATCGCAGCCTATACCGCCTGTAATGCGGATCCGGCTGTTTTCTATCGTGTAGGAGGCTTGTCTGATGCCGCAGACAAGGTCCAGTATTTCTGTGAGACTTTCACTATGAAGAAACCAGGCGCTTATCCTGCAATTCTTTATTTGTGGATTTTCGAATACCACTTTCACGTCAAATTTGTCCTCAAGTTTTTTAACAGCCGTCTCCAGCGTTACACCGTCAAAAATCACGTTTTCGTCTTTCCATTGTATCGCTTTAAGATCCTTCAGCTCTGTTTTTTTGAAAACATTTTCCAGAGTATTTACTACGAGTCGTTCATTCGGCCGTATCCGGTCAAAGGTGCGGTTCTCGTCTCCAACCTCAACCAGTCCGCGGGTCACAGTTACTACAACTTGCTTTTCCCGGGCGTTTACATTAAAAGCCGTACCGAGCACGCGGGTATTGATGGCGCCCGTGCGAACCACAAACGCGTGATTTGCATCCGGTTTGATATCAAAGTAGGCTTCGCCTTTGAGGGTGACTTCGCGAAGGGTCCCGCCAAAAGGTTCTGTATAAGAAAGTTCGCTGTTTTCGTTGAGGAGGACGGTGCTTCCATCAGGCAGGCGAATGAAATCCTTAGAGCGGAAGGTAATGGTTTTTTCTTTCCCCGAGGGTAACTGCGTATCAGCAACAGGTATCAGGACGGGCTGAAATGACGGTTTTAGTGCCATATAGCCAATACCGACGGCCACAACCAACACAGCAGCTACTCTTGTCCATAAGCCGGCATTTCTGAAAACGGTAAATTTGTGTTTATGCGGGAGCACCTCTGATCTGATCTGATCATAAAGATGGTTGTAATCAATTTCGGGTGCGGGATCAGTATCCAAACGTTCGAAGTCTCTAGCCAGGAAAGCTGACAGATCTTCTTTGATGACACCCGCGTAACGGGTATCCCCAAGAAGGTACTTCAGTTCTACCTTCTCGTCCTCTGATATCTGCCTTTTTACAAGCCGGTCTAATAAGTATCTGAAACGTTCATCCATTGCAATGGGGCTTAGCTAATTTCGATTCAGGTTTGCACAGTACTATAAAAAACTGCACGATGACTTCCTGAATGATAGAGTCATTTCGCGGACGGGTAGGGACAGTCGAACCTGAAATTTTTTATTGATTTTTTATATAATAGCGGATCGGAAGAAATCCGCGCAGGCAGGAAAGCTATCCGAAGAAGAAAACAAGGTAGAGGCTGACGTGGGGAGCCAGGTGCTTACGAAGAACCTGAAGGGCTCTTACTATATGGTTTTTAACGGTACCGGGGGAGAGGTTAAGCTGCCTGGCTATGGCTTCGTGGCTAAGACCTTCTATCCTCGAGAGTTGAAAAATCTGCTTTTGCTGCGGGGGTAAACGGTCAATGGTTTCAGATATAAGGGAGTCAAAGTCATTTGATCTTACCAAATAGTCACAATCGTCGGTAGCGGTTAAAAGGTCAGCTGCATAGGCGCCATTGTGAGCGGACTCTGCCGCCCATTTTCGAAGTTCCTTGTAGGTATAGTTGTGCGCCATGGTGACGAGGTAGCTTTCCAGGTTGCGTATTTCCGTAAAGCTCTCCCTTTTATGCCAAAGCGCAGAGAAGATCTCCTGAACTACATCTTTTGCCAGGTCTTTAGAGTCGAGATAGCGGTAGGCGGCCCGGAAGACGCTTTGTCCGTAGCGGTCATACACCCATCTGAAAGCCTCTTCGTCTCCCTGAGAAAGATAGGATAGCACATTCTCTTCACTAAAACTATGGCCTCTTCTCATAACTACCTTAATAGCTGGTTTGCTGTAAATACCGCCGGATATATGTTGGCAGAGATCAAAAAAGATTTAGATGAGGTAATGTATCCACCAAACTATACACTGCAAATAAAAATAAAAAAACAACACAAAAAAATCTTTTGAAGAGTTTAACAATGGAAGGCTCAATATGTTGTGAAGTCTATACATGGCTATGTTTATATTTGGTTCGCCTGGTTAAATATAAAATTCGGACATATCGAAGAAACTGCAGGATCCCCGAAATAAATACTTTTAAGGGCGGACATCATCAGGCGTCATCTTGCGTTTAATAAAATGAATGGTCAGGCTTGTTGTGTTTGGGCGGCTGCCAGCTTGCTAAATAAGCATAACCGGTTAATTTTGCAGATTGAATTTAATTGCCGCTTTGTGAAAGTAAAAAGAATAGCCACACTTTTTTTGATATTTCTCAATGTATTCACGATTTCTTGCCTGGCTCAGGAGGGTCATGATGATGTTCCGCCCAAGCGTGAGTTCAGGGCAGTATGGATCGCCACCCTCGCCAATATAGACTGGCCCAGCCGGAGAGATTTGAAACCGGAGGACCAGAGAAAGGAGTTTAGCGAGTTGCTGGATTTTCATTCCGGTATAGGATTGAATGCGGCGTTTGTGCAGGTGAGAGCTGCTGGAGATGCCTTTTACGCGAAAGGAAGGGAGCCGTGGTCTGAATGGCTCACGGGAGTACAGGGAAGGCCGCCTGTCCCTTTCTATGATCCCATGGAGTTTATGATCCGTGAATGTCATAAGCG
>CAZAVR010000227.1:0-6728 GCA_964488435.1 uncultured Cytophagales bacterium
GGGTCTGCAGCTATGCGGATGATTTCCGGCTCCACATATATCTTTCGTGCCTTGGAGTCGGCAACAGCCGTTTGCTCCATGATAGCCTCTTTCGATTTGAGTATTGTTCTTGGCGTGATTCCGTTTTCTTCGTTATAATCCATTTGAATCTTCCGGCGCCTCGACGTCTCGTCTATCGCCTTCTCCATGGAGCCCGTGATGCGATCCGCATACATAAGCACTTTTCCGTTTTCATTTCTTGCCGCGCGGCCTATGGTCTGAATCAATGACCGGATATCCCTTAAAAACCCTTCTTTATCTGCATCCATAATCGCCACCAGCGATACTTCCGGCAAATCCAACCCTTCTCTGAGTAAGTTCACGCCGACCAGTACATCAAAAACGCCCAAACGCAATTCCCTCAGTATTTCAACCCGATCCAGTGTTTTGACTTCTGAATGTATATACCTGCATTTCACCCCTACACGATCCATATACTTACTTAGCTCCTCTGCCATTCTCTTGGTGAGTGTAGTAACCAAAACACGCTCCTTACGTTTGATCCGCATATCAATTTCTGAAAGCAGGTCGTCGATCTGATTGAGACTGGGCCGTACTTCAATTTCAGGGTCAAGAAGCCCTGTGGGACGGATGATCTGCTCCACTACTACGCCATCCGCCTGTCTGAGTTCATAGTCAGCCGGTGTCGCACTTACGTAAATGGTCTGCTCGGTAAGGTCTTCGAACTCCTGGAAAGTGAGGGGCCTGTTATCCAAAGCGCTCGGCAAGCGGAACCCAAAGTCCACCAGCGACTCTTTCCTGGACCGGTCTCCCCCCCACATGGCGCGGATTTGAGGCATAGTCACGTGGCTCTCGTCCACCACCACCAGGAAATCCTCCGGAAAATAATCCAACAGACAGAATGGGCGCTGCCCGGCCTGTCTTCTATCAAAATAACGGGAATAGTTTTCTATTCCGGAACAATATCCAAGCTCACGCATCATCTCAATATCAAACTCTGTCCGTTCCTTGATTCGCTCCGCCTCAGCAAGACGCCCATCCTTTGCAAAATTGCGCACCTGAGCCACAAGGTCATCCTGAATTTCCCTGATGGACTGCATCAACACATCACGACCGGTTACAAAAAGATTCGCCGGAAAAATAGCCACACGTGTCTCCGTCGAAATCCTTTTGCCTGAAGCCGGATCTATGCGCTGAATTTCCTCTATCTCGTCCCCAAAGAAAATAATCCTGTAAGCAAAATCTGCATAGCCCGGGAAGATGTCTACCGTGTCTCCTTTTACTCTGAATGTCCCTCTGCTGAATTCCAATTCTGTGCGACTATACAGGATTTCGACCAAACGAAAGAGAAACTGATTCCGGCTGACAATGTCACCGGCCCCTATCTTGAGTATACTCTTCTTATATTCATTTGGGTTTCCGGCCCCATAGATGCAGGATACCGAAGCCACAACGATTACATCCCTGCGCCCACTCATAAGAGACGATACGGATGAAAGACGAAGCTTATCTATTTCGGTATTGATAGCCAGATCTTTCTCTATATAGGTATTCGTGGTCGAAATATAGGCTTCCGGCTGGTAGTAGTCGTAGTAACTTATGAAATACTCTACTGCATTATTAGGAAAAAATTGCTTGAACTCACCATAAAGCTGTGCTGCGAGCGTTTTATTATGACTCAGGATCAGCGTTGGTCTGTTGAGCTTCGCGAGTACATTCGCGACTGTAAAGGTTTTGCCCGAACCGGTAACACCAAGTAATACCTGAGCAGTCTCACCCTTACGCACACCTTCTACAAGTTGTTCGATCGCCTGTGGCTGATCCCCGGTAGGCTGGTAATCTGAAATGATTTCGAAATTCATAAAAATGGCAGTCGTTTTTTACGGATAACCTAACTTTTTAAAACGAAAAAGAACGAACGATAGTTCGATACTGCATGACCGAAGCCGGCTTTAAACCAACACTACCTTTCCATTGTCTAACTTAAAGAACCACACCAATATACCCTTTAGAGCATTATTAACCTGATCACTAAAGAAAATAGCCATGAAAAATTCAAAATCATTCATTGTCGGCCTTATCATTTTGATATTTATAGCAAGCATGAGCAGCTGTGTTTATCATACGCACAGACCGGATTACGGATACAGGCACAGGCCGCATCGGGTAATCGTCAGGCCTGTCCCACCCAGGGTAGTACATAAACATTATGACAAACGGGACTACAGGAAATACGAAAAACGATACAACAGACGGCACCAGTCGCGCTATGGTTACAGAAACGGTCCGAGATAAATAATATTTCAACCTGAAAGCAAAACCGCCCTTTCATCATCACGATGTAAAGGGCGGTTTTTTTGTACCGGGAAAAAGTGAGAATAGCTCTGTTCTTTTAATGCTTTAAATACACCAATAAGGACTTGTACAAAAAAAAGTAAAATATATACAAATCCACACGCAACCTCTTTCTTTCATTTCTCGTATTTAGTGACAAATACAAATGCATGTCTGAGTATAACTCCGCAGGTTTACTTGAATTATTAAAAGGCTGTATACAAGGGCATCGCCGCAGCCAGGAACTGTTGTACAAACAGTTCTATGGATTCGCGATGGGGATTTGCCTCAGATACAGCCAGGGAAGAGAAGAAGCAAGCGAAATACTGAACGATGGCTTTTTCAAAGTGTTCTGTAAGCTGGAGAGCTTTGACTCGGAAAGATCTTTTAAAGCGTGGCTCAGAAAAGTGATGATAAACACAGCCCTGGATCACTTCCGGCGCGAATCCAGGCATTACGGGCAATTGCGAGATGATACAGAGATCCCTGATCAAACCTCTGTCAATGAGAATGTGATCAGCCAGATGTCGCACGATGAAATCATGTCCATGGTTTCCAGGCTTTCACCTGTATACCGAACGGTATTTTGCCTCGCGGTAATTGATGGATATTCACATGAAGAAATTGCCGGACAACTTAATATTTCTGTAGGAACATCGAAGTCAAACTTGTCGCGTGCGAGAGAAAAATTAAAGTCAATGTTATCAAAATTAAGCTCGGATGATTATGAAAAAGTGGCCGGATGACGAACTGGACAAACTTTTCAGAAAATCATCTGAGAAGTGGGAGCCAAAGTACAACCCGGAAGACTGGAATAAGTTGCGGAGCAGATTGGAGGCTGGAGACAGCCCGATCAACGCAGGTCCGGGCAGAAAAAAATGGCCGCTGATGGCTTTTGCCTTACTGCTTTTGTCGGGTGCCGGCACAACATACTATTTGGTCAAAAATGCAAATGAATCTGAACCAGCAACGAATACATCTTCAGAAAGGAAATGGCACCGTGAAACTAAAAAGACCGGCTACATTAATAATGAAGTGCGGCCGGCTGTTAAAAATAACAAACCATATGAAGACGTAACCAGGAAATCGCCACATATCTACCCGGAAAAAACAAAAAGCAGTTCCTCTGTTTCAGTTCAGGAGAATACAGGGCACGCCAGAGAAAACCATGCCTTCATCAACAAACCTAAGACATTACCTCGTCACCATTTAGATGCAAGCGGAGTGCGTATAAAACCTGAGCGTAGGGGTACGATTGGGGGTGACGAGGTGAATTTTAGAAACGACAAAAAGAATAACCGGGAAATCCCAATAGTGACAGCATTGTCTCCAGACACGTTATCAAAGGAACTAACATTGGATGAGGAAAGCTTAACCCAGGCAGATATCGGTGCATTTTACAGAGATAATAAGAGAAGGACATTACCCGACATTGTGGGTTTACAGACATCGAACAGATTCGATAGCACGCTTGCTCTGCCTCTCCCCGCTGTAATCGCCCCAGCTCCGTCTGAAAGACGGCAAGAAGCCGGAATCGAAAAAAGCGACAGACCAGGGTTAGCTCTCAAAATAGGCATTTCTCCGGATCTGAGCACCGTCGGTATGCAACACTTCACCAGGCCGGGTACTGCGTGGAAATTAATGGCGCAATACAGGTTGAACCGTTCATTTCTGATAGAGGCTGGGATAGTGAGGAGTCTCAAGGTGTACGATGCCTATCCGGGCGACTACTCCTGGCCATACAGCTGGAAGCAGTCGGTCCTGCCAAGCAGTGTAAACGCAGATTGCCGTGTTCTGGAAATCCCCCTAAACCTTCGCTATGACTTTAAAAAAAGCGCACGTTTCAACTGGTTTGTATCAGGTGGAGCAACTTCGTACAAAATGCTCAATGAAAAATATGTGTACAATTATGAAACTACAGATCCAAGCATCAAATGGTACAAATGGGAAGGTAAAACGGGCTGGTACTGGGCAAGTCACCTCAATGCATCCATAGGTGTTGAGCGTAAAATCTCAAACAGGATTTCTCTCCTGGCAGAACCCTATTTAAGAATCCCTGTAAAGAAGGTAGGATTCGGAAAAGTAAATCTGTTTACATCCGGCTTATGGATTTCATTGAAATACCGGATCCCCTCTCCGATTTAGAATAAAACCAGGTTTAAGTATCAATGATAGTAAAGGGCTGGATCCACGCAGCCCTGCGAAGCCGTGGGAAACATTACCATAACCTAAAATCAACAGCTAAATGGAAACAACAACTAAAGACGGGATCAGCCGGGGGCAATTCCTTAAAGGCCTCGGGCTAAGCACTTCAGCTCTTATGGCCTTCTATTGCATAGGGACGATGACATCCTGTAGCGGATCTTCGGACGATCCCACTCCAGGTGGCGGTGGAGGTGGCGGCGGAGGAGGAGGAGGAGGTACCAGCGGTGTGAATGGTACCACTTCCGGAAGTAACATTAATTTCACGGTCGACCTTACCCATTCCAACTACACCAAATTAAAAACTGCCGGAGAGTATGTGATCATTGGAGATGTCCTGGTTGCTTTTACCAGTCAGAGCACCTATGTTGCCCTGACCAAAATATGCACCCATGAAGGCTTCACCATCCAATACCGAAAAGCTCAGAATGATCTGTATTGTCCCAACCATGAGTCAGAATACTCCGTTAGCGGTGCTGTAGAAAAGGGTCCCGCTACTATGGCCCTGAAAACTTATACCATCTCACTATCTGGAAATACACTCACTATAAAGTCATAAATAGGTATGAAGAATACGCTCATTCTTATCGGTTGCCTCCTGCCGTTACTCAGCCTGGGGCAGGATGACCTTATGCGTCAACTCGAACAGGCGGACAGCTCTCAGACGGCTCCGGTATCCGCCACATTTAAATCAACAAGGGTGGTCAACGGGCATTCGGTGGAGACCGTGAAGCGTAATCACCTTGATTTTAGAATTTCTCACCGCTTTGGCAGGTTAAATTCAGGGGCTTATCAATTTTTCGGACTGGACCAGGCCACGATGCGGATGGGCTTTGAATATGGTATATCAAGCGCTTTGATGATTGGTGCCGGGCGGAGCACCAATCAAAAAGCCTATGACTTTTTCCTAAAGTACAGGGCGCTGAAGCAAAGGCCTGATCGCATGCCGGTATCTGTCACATTATTCGGAAGTACTGTAATTGCTACGATTAACAGGGATTACCCGTTTCAGGATAAGCTTACCTACACCGGACAAGCTTTGATTGCACGAAAATTCAGCGAACGTCTTTCGCTTCAGCTCTCTCCAACATGGCTTTATCGCATTTTTCCGGAAGTAACCGGAGACGAAAACATGGTTTTGGCCCTGGGAATAGGTGGCAGATTCAAACTTACTAAACGGGTTTCCCTGAATGGCGAATATTTTCTTACCGCAAGGGAGAAGAACACGATATCCGCTCCCTATCAGGATTCCATGTCTTTCGGTGTTGATATTGAGACGGGCGGACATGTCTTCCAGCTCCATTTCACTAACTCACTGGGTATGATTGAGAAACAATTTATCGGTGAAACAGTGGGAACCTGGGGCAAGGGTGATGTCCACTATGGGTTTAATATTTCAAGAACTTTTAGCTTCGACCCCAGGTCAAAAAGGAAAGCAAAGTGGTGATCCGGGTTATATCGACCAGTATCTGGTCGCTTCAGACATTTTAATTGATATTAAAACAGTAAAAACTATGAACCGGTTTTTAGCTGCCTCCTGGCTTTTATGGCTGTGGATACTAACCGCGGGCAGGTTGAATGCGCAAACCACCACCTATGTCACGTCCAAAGGAGAGACGTCTTTTTTTTCCGAAACTCCTGCTGAAAACATCAGTGCTTCTAACAAAAAAACACAGGTGTTATTGAACTCTTCAACAGGAGATATAGCCGTGCGAATGAAGATGACAGATTTTATCTTTCCGAATAAGCTCATGCAGGAGCATTTTAACGAGAACTATATGGAATCCGAGAAATTTCCGGTCGCTACCTTCAGCGGGAAATTAACTTCACCGGTAGACTTGGGAAAAGAAGGGATTTACCGCGTCGCCGTGAAAGGCCTGCTGCTTGTTCACGGTGTATCAAAGGATAAAACCATTGAGGGCACGGTGGAGGTAAAAAAAGGAAAGATCGTTGTCAGGGCAGATTTTGACGTAGCCCTTGAAGAGCATAATATTGAAGTCCCTAAAATCGTGTTCCTGAAAATCGCCCGGGTTGTCAAAGTAAAAGCTCTGTATACCCTGGACGCCAGATAGCACCTTCCACTATCCGACCACCGCAACCCTGCTGTTTCCGTCTTCACCTTTGTCTACTTGTATCTGAACGGGAATCCTGTCTTTCATTTCAAAACGGTGGGAGATAACTCCGACCATTTT
>CAZAVR010000228.1:0-6711 GCA_964488435.1 uncultured Cytophagales bacterium
TATGGGAAATCCGTCTACCACAAACAAAGGTGTGGTGGAAAAATTGATAGATCCCGTTCCCCGTACTTTGATATCCAGCGCTTTCCCGGGTGCTCCGCTGGTTTGCTGTACCTGTACACCGGCCAGCTTGCCCATCAACGCCTGATCCACACGTCCCACCGGACGGGCTTCCAGATCAGCTGCCTTTATACGCGCAATTGCCCCGGTTACCCGTGTGCTCTTCTGCGTACCATATCCCACCACAACCACCTGATCGAGGGAGAGATCATCGGACGTCAGCTCAATATTGATATTCGTCCTCTTTCCCACTACCACCTCCTGCTGCCTGTAACCAATGAAAGAAAAGACCAGTACAGCATTACCGTCCGAAACATCAATATGATAAGCTCCGTTGACGTCCGTAGTGGTGCCCTGAGTGGTGCCCTTTACCAGAATACTTACCCCGGGCAGCGCTTCCCCACTTTCCGACGAGGATACTTTACCCGATATCCGATCCAAAGGTGTCCGGAAAAAACCAAGAGGTTCACCCGCGAGTGCCTGATCCAAAAACAGGCTGAACAACATCAGCCACAACCACTTCAAGGCTCCTGCCTTCCATGGTCTCCTTACAGCTACTTTCATCTTTAAACAGTTAAGGGATTAATATATGTGAAACAAATAAATACAAAACAGACCAGTACAGAACAAGCAAAAGCACTCAATCAGATAAAAATTCCCTGATGATCTCGTCATCGTACAAGTGCCGGTTAGTGGTACTGTGCCCACCCGGCACCAGGTGAAGGCGTACATCCCCTCCCAGCAGATTTACCTCTTTCTGAAGTCTTACAGAATGAAGTTCCGCCGGAACCGCCGCATCTTCCCGCCCATGAAAAATAAGATAAGGCAGTCCCCGCAGAGAAGACGGATCATGGGCAGGGTTCACGGCGCCGACCAAAGTATCCGCTGACCAGGCCTTTTTAGCACTGGACAAATGGTGAAAGGACTGCTCCAGATCATAAACAGGAAAAGTTCCCAATGCCCTCTTCACTTTGTCAGGATGTTCTTTGATCATTCGGTTCATGAGCACGCCACCGGCGGAACTTCCCCACAAAACCCACTTGTTCTCCGCATTCAATTGGCGCTGTACATCGGCGTATAAAAGTAACAGCGTTCTCATGCCCGCGTCGGTACCCCAGGTATCAGGACCGTTCGAAACAGCTATAAAAACATAGCCGCAAGCCAAAGCCAGATCCCTCTGGTGTACGTAAAAAGGCACCCCTCTTTCACTGGAAGGCCTGTAGCTTTCGGCCTCCCGTCCGCTTCCGTGGAGGGCGAGCAAAATACGGAAAGGCCTCACATTGCCCTTCAGTTTCCCCTTCCAGGCCATATAGACCTGCTTGCCCTCCAGGAGCCACAACCGCTCAAAGGGTTCCTGCTTTGCATGAACTTTCGCCCCCATGGACAGCAAGAAGGAGAAAAAAAGAAAGCGCATTTTTATCATATTTATTTTATTTCATCCCAGCGGTAGGCCAATCTGATAATGTCCGGAGGATTCGATCCTGTTGTTTTATAGGTGACCGCATTAAACCACAGGTCCTCCCCAACTTTCTGCCAGTAGGGCGCCGGGTAGTAACCATCTTTGACGTCGATGTTCTCATCCGCATTGTCCAGCAGCGCTACCTGTTCGATGTGAAGTTGATCAGGATCAATACGCAAGAGTCCAAGCCTTTTCTCTTTCCCGTCAACTTTACCTTCCCTGGGCCGTGTCCATACACGCCCGATCACATAAAGCTTTCCGTCGCGATAAAAAATCCGCGGCCAGCCAATATAGGTTTGAAGCAGCCTGTCCTTGCCAGTAAGGTCGGCCACTTTGATCAGATTAAAATTTTTGTCAAATCGGGCGATTCTTGTCTCCTGCGCTGCATACCCTCTGGATACTACGTAGAAATCACTACCGATACGAACAAAACAGCTCTCGTTGATAGCACCACCACCGAGCTCTTTTGTAATATTCTTAACCCATTTCCAGGTCCTGGTACCATCCTCTGATTTCAATACTGCCACAGACCAGGTACTTCCGGGCCGGTAGCCAAACGACATGGCCAACATATAAATCACTTTTCCCTCGGTGATAAAATCCAAAGGGTACCCATATTCTATACCATCGATAAGATCCAGCTTTTTCCATCCCTTGACCGTCTTGCCTTCATCCCTGCTTTCGGCATAATGCATGCCTACCCGATAGTTCTTGTTGTCCTGTCCCTGATGCTGCATATCCGTGTAAAATTGCAGGCCTCCGTCAGGTAACCTCAAAGGTACCGTCAACTGGAACTTCAGGTCAGGCAGACTCCCCAGGGTGGTATGTGATACTATTTTGTTCGTTAAGGTATTAAACCTGACGGCATCACAATCAGCCTCGGTATCCGATCCGTGGGCTGTACCTCTTTTGTAAGTAATAAGTACCTCCTGCTCATTCAGCCTGATCACACAGGGAAAAGACAGGTAAGGTTTCTTCCCGGCCTCCGCATGCGACATGATGATCTGCAGTGTTTTGGTTTTAGGAATGATCGTTTTCTCTATCTGCTGCGCACGAAGTGCGGGGCACACGAGAATCATGAGTATCGGTATCAGTACACACAACCGGCGAAAGGTAGTTTTCATAAAGGGCGGTTAATAATTATCGAAAATTTAAATCAGAACAGACCAAACCAGAATAGACAACCTGCAAACATTTCCTATTAAAAAAGTAAACATATCGGCCTCAAATCTTTCTATTATAATATTTACAACAAATATATGAACATAATTAACTAAACCAATACAAACCAGTACAGAACATGTAAAAATTATAACGAAGAACGGATAATCAGCTTGCTGGGACTCTTGATTTTGGCTATCCTGTTTTCCCGGATCAAATGAGCAGCCTCTTCCCCCATCCTGGTAAAGTCGGCGCTGATCACCGTAATCCCTCCCTCCAGCACTTCCTTCATGTAAAGATCATTGTAGGAAATCAATCCCACATCCACGCCCAGCTGAAGCTTACGCTTATGCACCTGTTTGATGATATTGACATCGTCTATGTCGTAGCGGTTGAGGGTAATGTAAACATCCCCGGAGCAGAAATTCTCCTCCGTAACCTTATTAATAATGGCATGGGCCTGGCAAAACTCACTGCAGTACTTCTGAAAACCTCTTTTCACAAGATGTCCGTAAAAAGTATTGTCCGGCAACACCAAAACCAGCCTTCTGTACTTCTCAATCCGCGTACGCACATCCCGGAGCGCAGAATACAAATCCCCTTCAAAATCCTGATATACAACGGAATAATTGCCAGTGAGTCCCTCTTCGTTGTAATCCAGAATAATGCGCTTCTCCGGTGGGATCTGGTTAATAATCCCGGAAACGTCTTCTTTCAAAATCGAAATGACAACGAAATGCGTGTAATTGTGAAGATTCTCAAGCACCAGCCGCTCAAAAATCCGGTAATTGTGGTTATGAAAATAAACATCTATATCGGCCTTTTCTTTCAATTGATTGTAGAATGCCTGGTATAGTTCTTCCTTAAAAACTGTAATTTTATCCATCAGAAAAAAAATGCGGTAGTCATGATCCACACTGTTTTTTCTCACGAAGTATCCCTTGCGGTATACAGCCTCTATAATTCCTTTCTCGCTGAGATGATTCAGCCCCATCAACACCGTACTTTTACTCATACCATAACCCGAGGACAGCTGGTTTACAGACGGAATCTGATCTCCTATCCCAAGCTCCCCACTCTTGATTTGCGCGATAATAGACTCCGCCAAAAGCAGATACTTTAACTTCGCCTTGTCCTGGTTATTGTACTCCTGATTCACTAACTTTTTCTGATTTTTTCGATGGTGGTACAAAAATAAACATAATTATAACAAAGCAAAACAAACCAGAATAGACCAAAAATAAAATCTCAAAAACTTGAAAAGGTTGGTTTGATGAGTAAAAATTATCAAATAAACCCTAAAATATGTAGAAATTTTGACATATTGTCCTTAAAACGTTTATTCGCTTGTCCGGCCTAAGGTCATTTTTGTTCAGATCCGGAGTATATGAGCTGCCACTATACGCATGTATGCATATATGGTATGATTTTTTACACGATTAACCAAGGGTATTGCCCCGGCGGAGGAATCCCCGAATCCCAACTTACACCATTCATTTACATCCCATGAAAATCAAAAAATATCTACCACAACCGACGCGGCCTTGCCGGCTGCTGGTTCTGCTTCTATCGACTGTATACGCAGCTTCCGGGCAAACTTTCCCTACACTCCTCAAAACGGAGGTCATTTCGGGTCTGGATCAGCCTATGCAACTGGTTCACGCCGGAGACGGTACGAAAAGAATTTTCATTGTGGAAAAAAAAGGAACCATAAAGGTCTACGACAAAGATTACAATTTCCTCAAGCTCTTTCACACCGAAACCAGTTTATCCCTTGCCAGCGAAGAAGGACTCCTGGGCATGGCCTTCCATCCCGACTTCGGGAACAATGGCCTCTTTTACACACACTATACCAACGGAGACGGGAACCTGGAGATTTCGAGGTATAAGGTAAAACAAACGGATCCGAACGAAGCTGATCCGGCAAGCAAAAGTCTGGTGATTCAAATTGATCATATCAACCAAACCAATCACAATGGCGGAGAAATGCATTTTGGATCTGACGGTCATCTCTATGTTTCCACCGGCGATGGCGGCGGCGGCGGAGATACACCTAACAACGCCCAGAATACAAATGTTCTTTTGGGGAAAATACTTCGCCTGGGCGTTTCCCCATCAGCCGAAGGCTATTTCACGCCATCTGAAAACCCTTATGGAAACCTGGTTTACGCCACCGGCTTGCGCAATCCTTTCCGGTGGAGTTTTGACAGACTAACCGGGGATATGTGGGTTACGGATGTGGGACAAGGGTCATGGGAAGAGATCACCTATGTACCCTCAGCTGCGACAAAAGGAGCAAATTTTGGTTGGAGATGTTATGAAGGTTTTGCACCCTACAATATGGCAGACTGCGTACCAGGAACACCTAATCCTTACACACCACCCGTATATGCTTATGCTGCCTCCTCCGTCATAGGCAGTCACGTATACAGAGGACCCTACGCCGCAATGAGAGGTTTTCACTACGCCGCCGACCACTACACGGGTAATTTTTATGTCACCGGAAGGGCAAATTCGACTGCCCCCTGGGACACAGACGTGACAGAAGCCTTTATCACCAGGGTATCTGATTTCGGCGAGAATGAGGATGGTGAAATGTTTGCGGTATCGCTTAATCTGAACGCTGTATTCCGTATTTATACGAATGATCAGCCACTACCCGTCCAACTGATCAATTTTTCGGCAGCCCCTTCCGACGCAGGAGTTCAGCTCAGATGGGAGGCCGCTTCCGAGGTCAACTTCAGTCACTATCAGATTGATTTTAGTTTTGATAGCAAGAACTTCATATCGGCCGGTATAATGACGGCCCATGGTGAGTCATCCTACCAATTTACCCACTACCTGCAGCCCACCGGCGGAACTGTTTATTATCGGTTAAAAATGATTGACCTGGACAACACATTTGCCTTTTCGAAAATAATAGCGCTTGATCTCCCAAACACCAATCTGGCGAACCTTGCCATTCTTCCCAATCTGATAAAAAACGGCGAACTTACCATTTCTATGGCAGAGGGGTGGCGTAAACTGGAGCTTTGGGACGCCTTGGGCATTCAAGTGATCGACAAAGAACTTTCCGCCGGATCGGCCGGCCATCATCAAACAATCCCTGTCCATTCACTTGCTCACGGGATCTACATCGCGCGATTAACCAATCAGGAAAAAATCATTTATCAGAAAATAGTGATCTCAAGGTAAATGACGAAACCGCCTAAATTATACGTCAGGTTAAACCGAGGTCAATCTTACAGTTTTGTTTCACTGCCGAAAATCTATACCAGCAAAGGATTCAGCTGATGTAAAATTGCCGGAAAAGACTTATTGCATAGGAACACTAAAACTCTAAAATGTCATTATGGAACCGTTGATAATGATTATACTTCAACTCCGTATAGCAGTAATGTATCCATAAAAGTGGGAGGTCGGCAATAAGTGAAATATTCCATTTAGGGAGGTGGCCAGCGCCCATTTTTCAAAATTGTAGCTATCCGGGAGTATTACAGATCGAATGCTATATTTATTAAGATAATCTAGGCCTTTCTTTGAGGTTATAACTTACCTATATTTCGATGAATTACCCCCAACACCTCTTCAAAATCAGGCTGCCCCCTGTAATACAGCGAAGCTGTGCTCTCATACCGCTTTCGATAGCGGTCGCGTAATTCCGGATCGCTGAGCAAAAAGGCTTCGTTTTCCTGGATCGGCATTTCTAAGTCCCGGGTTCGGAATCTATCCAGTTTGTGCGCCTTATATTCCTGAGTACCTATGAATTGCTGAACCTCTTCATATTCCAACAAACAAGACACGTCATAATACTGTCTCATTACATTGGCCTTTGGTTCCGCACCATGCTGCTCTTGACGGAATTTTGTCGCGATAGTCTGGAGTTTCTCAACGAACGTATACCCAGGGTGATAGCAAGCAACATCTACGGCACGATTGTCTACAATTTTTATTCGAGGATTTGCTATTGCTCTTTCAAAAGCCCAAGACGATAAGGTTACTTCTCGGTTGGGGGTAACGGTATCAAACCCTGC
>CAZAVR010000229.1:0-6709 GCA_964488435.1 uncultured Cytophagales bacterium
ACGGAATGTATTGCAACGCTTGCCTATGTTTAGTGAGATCACACCCTTGGGCGTGCGTTGGGCCGATGGAAAAGAGATCGCGGCCGACGTCATCCTCTGGTGCACGGGCTTCCGCAGCTCCCTCGATCATCTTACTCCCCTGATGTTACGGGAAGAAAGCGGCGGCATCGTCATGTCCGGAAGGCTGGCTACACAGGTAGCAAAAAATCCCCGGATACACCTCATCGGCTATGGCCCTTCCGCTTCTACTATCGGTGCAAACAGGGCGGGGCGGGCAGCAGTGGCGGAATTATTGGAGACGCTGGATGGAGCATGATAACGGCGCACTTTGACTTAAAACCAAATATAATTTCATAAAACGACAATTAATAAACTAAAAACAGAATAAAGTATAATATATATTACAATCAAGTCCTAAAAAACACCACAAACAAGATCAGACTCAAAACAATATTTCGTTCTCCATTTAAAGAACGTAGGAATTTATCATGTATAAAGGCAATATTGGCTACCCCATGATAGTGAGCTGGCGATAAAATAGAAGGCTTTCAAATGGTGAAGCACCAATCAACTTACCTCAATTTGTTCAAAAAGAGGCCAAAAATAAGACAAATGCTTTTGTATTTTGTACTTTTCAATTGTAACCCAAACGAAAGGTAGGTTGTTAAATAAAAATAAACCCATAGGTTGATTTTAATGAAAATAGTTACTATTTTTGCAGACCGGTTATTTTCGATCCATTATGAGAATGAAGTAGATAATGAAGTAGGCCGGTTGTTCGAGCTATGGACGGACCCAAACTACCTTCAAGCCTATGCCAAGCGTAACAATGTTCCGGATCTTTACGAATTCATAGACAATGTTATCCGGAATGCTGAAGAACTAGACAATTTACTAGCTGAAATCGAGAATGATGAAAGTCTTTTTGGGGTATATTTCCAGCCTTTAGAATACTCCGAGCGTACTAAAGTTTTGTCTTTTCAAAAAGGAAAAATCAGAAAAAACTATTTAAGGTTTTACGCGTTAAAAATAGGCGACGATTGTTATATAATCACGGGAGGAGCCATCAAGATGAGCCAAAAGATGGATGAGCATCCGGACACAGCAAAGGAACTGTTAAAACTCCAAAACACCAGATACTATCTCAATCAACATGATGTATTTGACCAGGATTCATTTTTCGAACTGATAAATCAATGAATAATAAAGAAAAATTTCTGTCGCTGGTTTCTGACAAGGATATCCAAACTGTTGAAAAGAGCAAAGAGCGGATCAGGAAAAGGGCGATGCTACGGGAGTCGCAAACGATCGCTATAAAAGTGCTCAAAAAACTCGATAAGTTAGGTTGGAGTCAGAAGTTACTCGCCGAAAAGTTGGGGGTTAGCCCTCAGCAGGTTAATAAAATTGTAAGTGGGAAGGAAAATCTTACGATCGAAACCCAGGTCAGACTTCAGGAAATTCTGGACATACCGATACTGGCCAGTTACTATGAAAGAACCTTTGACAATCAGAAAATCATCGCCGTGGGGAGACATCAGATGTGCATAGAACCTGTGACATTTCGCAGCTACGGCAGCTACAAAATCGTATCTTCAGTGGTAAGGGTCACCAATGTATATAATGAAGATGAGCAGCAATTCGCTTAAAAAATGGAAAACGAAAAAGAGTCAGTAGGTTTTCTACTCCAGGGTATCAAGTTGGAGCAGTTCGCTGTTTTTGAAGACGCATACTTGCCGGATAGTATCACAAATGTGATTACAAACCTGGAGTTCCGGATCGACGGAGACCATCGGCTTGTTGGTGTTTTCCCGGGCTTCGAGTTTACACAGAAAGAAAAAGTGTTCCTTAAGATAGAAGTGAGCTGTCACTTTAACGTCAAAGCGGAAAGCTGGGACTCATTTTTGGCTGAAAATCGACTTCGTATACCTAAAGATTTTGTGACTCATCTTGCCATGATTACGGTAGGAACAGCCAGAGGCGTTCTATTTTCAAAGACAGAAGGTTCTCTTTTTTCCAGATTTATCTTACCTGCCATTAACGTCAGGGAAATGATACCGGAAGACCTTGTCATTGAATTATAATATCCGCGAATAAATTCAGAACAAAAATTCCTGGCCGGAAAACCGAAAGCTTCGCGTAAACAGCGATGTTCAGGGAGCAGGTCTATAAATCAGGCGACCCCAGGATTAGCTTCCATCGCCCTGATCATTGTAGTATTCTTGTATCCCTCCTGTATGGCAACATCTGCCAGGTTCAATACTCACGCTCAAACACCTGTCCCTACAGACGCCGTCATTGACATGTAGTAATTGGCACAGTGCAAACAAATCATTAGAAGCCGGGATTTATCAGCAAAAGCTTCAAAATTCTCAGAAGTAGTCATCCGGTATTCATAGTTCATACTCCGCCATTTCATATTCGGCTTCATCACCACGAGTTCCGACTTGTCCTCATCTTCCAGAATAAATGTACCCTTGAAAATACCCCGTTGTCTGAAAATATAGTCTTTCTCTATTCCTGCAAAGTAAGTCTGAAGCATCATATTCCCACGCCAGTTCATTTCAAATCTGGCAAGCACTTTATCTCCGTCTTTCATTTCCATCACAGTCCCCCAAAAACCGTTTGCCTCGACCTGGTACAAGAAATGATCAGGCATTTCGATAACTGCGCCAGACCTGAACCAGCCTTTGTAAGAAAGTGTACCCACCAAATGCTGGTTTTGTGTAACTTCCGAGACCTCAAAAGATAAGTGGCTAGTGGATTTTGCATCGTATTCCGCCATCGCTTTTACAGTTAAAAGTCGGCAAACCAGGATGATTCCTGACTACCCGAAGATAGCATTTTTTGATGAAAACAGAAAATTCCCACGCGGAGGAGTCTGAAAGGTGCGATTCGATTACTCCCGAAGCACTCTTTTCACTCTCCAGAAGCCCGATTTCGTCGATCCGCCCCTCTCGATCAACCCGCCCTGACGAAGCTTACTTAGCTGATATTCAACACCCCTTACCGTGAGATTGGTAAGCACAGCCAGTTCCCCCCTGGTGATCCTCGGATTATTTCTAATCTGATTGAGAATCAGTGCCGACCTCCCCGTCTGCATTTCTCCCACAGTTTCTACCACAGTTTCTCCCACAGTTTCTACCACAGTTTCTTTTTCTGTCTGCCCGTACACCTTCACCCTGAACCCAGCCTGAAAGTTCTCGAAAACCGGTGGCAATAAACCATACCTGTCGAAACCCTCTTTGATCCTTCGTATTCCTGAACCGTACTTTTCAATAAACTGCGCCTCTTTAAAAATGGCAGCGATCTTCTTATTCCTGGTCCAGGAAGAGTAATTACCGCTGAGCAAATTCTCAATTGAAATGAAATCAGGAAGCTTTCCAGGATTAAAAAATTCTATATGTGTGTCGAAGAGCTTGACAGACGAATCTCCGGAGTCTGTATAATCCCTGTGTACGATCATGTTAATTACGATCTCTCTGATCGCCTCCATAGGATATTGCCATTGCTCCTCCCTTCTGGGATCACCTGTTATAATATACCCCTTATTAATGTGCTTTCGGATAAAATCCAAAACCATTTCTACCTCACTGAACAAATCAGAACGTACTGAAAGACCGTCCTTTATACTGGTGGGAGATGAAAAACGGCCTAGTTCGATGGTGGCATGGAACACCTCCTCCCTGCCAAACAGCAAAAAAGCTGCATTGGTTACCCTGGCATCTCTGACGAGTTCATACTTGTTCAGTACAGTCAGTGGCTCGTCCGCTATGACATGCCATTTACCCTCATTATAGTTACTGATAAACCGCATTACTTTGTCAATAGAAAGTGCATCGATTCCTCTTCCCGGATCAATATAGTTGTCCCAGCTCATATTGAAAGACCGAAGGTGCATGTCTGCGATTTCGGAAAGCGTCATTTGATGGTTGGCATTGCTAACCCGCTTCAGATAACGTCCCTTGAAAGCCACGGGTTTGACCGGAAACTCCTTCACCGACAATTCTGCCACTTCCACTCCACCCATTTCAATGACACTTACATCCGGAATGACACTGGGTTGGGTTTTGTTTTTTACTTCGTTCACCCATTTTTGTAACGTTTCATTTCCGAGAACGAATCCACGCACAGGCTTCCCTCGGTCTGTTATACCGATCAGCACCCTTCCGCCGACGGTATTAGCAAAAGCACATAGCGACTCTATTACTCCGTCACCAAATGAACTTTTGAATTCAGTTTGCAAGTCCTCCTTCAGCATAAATGTTATTTCAGGGTGGCATACATACTAATCAAAACTACTTGTCCCCTCCAAGGTCAGGTTTGATACCATAAATCTATCAAATTCAGAAAGGCTAAAACAGCATGTATAAATGTAAAACCAGCCCTACTGCACCTCAATTTTCAGTGATTTTACGAAGGTGCCCGGTAGCACGATGAACCATGAGTGAAGATAATTAAAGGCCCATCTTATAAAGATACAAAGAAATAATGAGAAATGCTAGGCCATCCAAACTCATCACGTCGCAGCGCTTTCTAGCCCGAGGCAATAATAGAAACATGAAACGCAATACTTCGGTTAGAAAATTTTGTATTCAAAGTTGCATATTTACAATTTTATTTCTACATTTGTAGAGCAAACTCTAAAAACGTAGATCAATGAGCAAACTCACCAATGCTGAAGTCCAGGTTATGGAGTACATCTGGCAAAAAGGGAAAGTCTTTATGAAAGAACTGCTGGAGTGTTTCCCAGAGCCTAAGCCTGCTGTTACGACTGTCGCTACACTTTTGAAACGAATGCAGGAGAAACAATTTGTATCCTATCGTACCTATGGTAATTCCAGGGAATACTACCCGCTTATTGCCAAGGAAGATTACTTCAGCAGCCACGTAGATGACCTTATTAAGAACTTTTTTAATGATTCATCGCTGCAGTTCGCCTCTTTCTTTGCACGCAGTGGGAAGTTATCCAAAGAGGAACTGGAAAGTCTGAGGAGTTTGGTTGATAAAGAAATAAAACAAAAAGAAGATGATCATCTACCTGATTAAAGGCATCGGCTGCTCCCTCGCCCTGTGGGCCTTCCATTATTTCTTTCTGGAAAAAGAACGGATGCATGTATTTAACCGGTTTTATTTACTGGCAGCGCCCCTTCTCTCTTTTCTTATTCCTTTTATACCAATGCGGGAGGTCACCCTGCCTACGTTGCCTGCAAACCCGCAACTGTCCGGAGAACTATCTGTACTCCCCTTAGAAAAAAGCGTTGAAAACAGCACCTTGCTTCCCACACAAGACCTTTCAGGGTGGTTTACCGGAATCTATCTATTGGTCGCAACCCTTCTATTTTTACGGTTCCTGATTGGCTTTTTTCGAATCTGGCATCGGATAAAAACGTCAGAAAAACACTCGATACCCGGCGCCATGATAATCGCGATACCGGTTGAACATACCATCTGCACGTTTTTGCACTATGTACTCTACAGTGAAAAGGAATATCCCGACAGACAGATTCCTGAACCGATACTACGGCATGAAATTGCTCACGTCAGGCAACACCATACATTCGACATTCTTTTCATTGAACTCCTGAGCGCCTTGTACTGGTTCAATCCCGTCCTTGTTCTTTACAGGAAATCGATAAGACTTAATCATGAATTTCTCGCAGATCAAAGTGTAACCAGTGTAATCAGAAAAGTTTCGGACTATCAGAATATGCTGCTGGACCAAATGGCAGCCGGTCTCACGCCTCCACTGGCAAGTACTTTTAACTATTCTCAAACCAAAAAACGATTATTGATGATGAACCAGAAAACCAACAAAAACCGCATCTTGTGGAAAGTTGCATTCCTTTCCTCTATGACAACAGGATTGTTCTATGCTGCTTCAGACGAAGCCCTTGGCCAGGAATTAGCCCCTCTGGGAACAGTCGCGTCATTATACGACCACTCTATACCGCCACCGCCGCCTTTAGATCCGACTGAATTACCCGTAGCCCCGCCGCCACCACCACCTTACGAAGCCGGAAAGCCGGGGGCTGGAGCGACAGCCAAGGAGCTCGCCGAGTACAAGGCGACTTTCGAAAAGCACAAAATACAGAAAAAGAACGCGCGGGGAAAGGTTTATTCTTCCTTCCATTTCTCCGATAAAGGAAAGGAAAGGCTGCTGCTCATTGCCCAAAAAATGTCGCAGAAGCAATCGGCTGCTCAGCCCTACTTGATCTATCAGATGCCGATGCCCCAAAAAGAGACACCCTCTCCTGAATTATTCGAATCATTCAAGCGCGCTGATGTGTACGGAGTGTGGCTGGATGGAAAAAAAGTGGACAATAAAGTACTGGATGCCTACTCCAATAAAGACATCGCTCAGTATGTGATCAGCAGACTGGATGGGAAAGCAAAAATCGGAAGAAATTATACCCACCAGCTCGATCTGGAAACAACCAGGCATTTTGACGTCAACTTCAGTAAACGTATGGATAACCGGGTTATAGCCTCAGAGCGGGTACGTGTGAAACCAAAGAATTAGACCTCCCCTACCTAAAAACTGACCAGTATATGGGTAACGTCACGAACGGTCAGGAATGTTTTTATTGAAAATGAGTTTGTGTTTCAGATCCGGAGAGGAAGGGCATCTCATGCCTTTTCTCCGGATCTGAAATGATTCAGGCGATGTGGTACTGTGTGTGCTACACTAAAACTTTTTCATCATCACTAC
>CAZAVR010000230.1:0-6670 GCA_964488435.1 uncultured Cytophagales bacterium
GGGGGCCCCGTGGGTATCATCAACAATAAATACCTCGCCAATTCCGATTTTTTTACCGGAGCCTTTCCCGCTGAGTTTGGGAATTCCATTGCAGGAGTATTCGATCTTAAATTGCGAAACGGGAACAATAGGAAACACGAGTTTACGGCACAGTTCGGATTTTTGGGAACTGAAGGCATGGCGGAAGGCCCTCTTTCAAAAAAGAAGGGGTCTTCTTATCTGGCCTCGTTCAGATATGCGAATCTATGGCTTTTCAGCAAGATTGGAATCGATATAGGAACGCAGGCTGTGCCTGGTTACCACGACGGATTTTTAAGGCTTAATTTTCCTGTAAAAGGCGGAGGTAATGTCGCGCTCTGGGGCCTGGGCGGTTCCAGTGACATCAATCTTCTCATTAGTGAACAGGAAGTTAAAGACAGGAATATTTTCGGACAGAACGACCGGGATCAGTATTACACTGCAAAGATGGGTGCAGCGGGTATTACTTACAACCAGCCGCTCAGCAAATCAGCTTTTTTTAGGACAACACTGGCTGTCACCGGAACCTTGCAGGATGCCTCCCATGACTACCTGTTCATGAAAAAAGACGCGCAGGGGTTGCCTGTTGTAGAGAATAGCCGGTATGTAGTCGAAAGAAAAGAGCAGATCCTGGACTATGCTTTTAACGAGTCAAAGGTGGCCCTGTCGACGTCATTCAATAAGAAAGCGGGGCGTTCTACTTTTAAGGGAGGCGTGAATTTTGACTTGATCAGGTTTAAATCAAACGACAGTACAAGGGCTTTTACTGATGATAGTAATACCGTCCTCGGGCCCTGGTATACGCGCTGGGACTCGGATCAAACCTATCTGCTGGCCCAGCCCTATCTTCAGTGGAAGTACTTCGTTACGGAAAAGTTGACTAGTCATTTCGGAGTAAGCGGCCTTTTTAGCAGTATAAATCCATCGAGCCGTTCTTACTTTGAGCCCCGGGGCGGGCTGACTTATCAGGCTTCGGATCGGGATAAGCTTTCGGTTTCGGCCGGTTTGCATAGCCAGATGATGCCGAATTATTTGTACTTTTATAATCCCGGTCAGAAGGCCGGAGAGGGATTGAATGCTTCTGTGGGGCTGACAAAGAGCTGGCATTTCGGAGCGGGGTATTCGAGACTGATAGGTAAGGACCTTAAATTGTCGCTTGAGACGTACTATCAGTCATTATTTGATGTTCCCGTTTCATCTTCTGTGTTTTCATCTTTGTCGGTGCTGAACACGGGTTCGGGATTTTCCAGGCTGTTTCCAGATAAGCTTGTCAATAGCGGAATAGGTAAAAATTACGGTTTTGAAGCAACTTTAGAGAAGTTTTTCAGCCGTGGGTACTATTTTTTGTTGACAGGGTCTTTGTTCGACTCGAAGTACAAAGCGTTGGACAACGTTTGGCGGAATACTGATTTCAACGGGCGTTATGCTTTTAATGCATTATTTTCGAAGGAGTTTAAGGCCGGAAAGCGTTCCGTTATCAATGTGGGGTCGAAGTTTACGGCTATAGGCGGCAGGTGGTACGGGCCGGTAGATGCGGAAAGGTCCAGGCTTTCTCAGGAAATCGTGTACCAGGAATCCGGCAGAAATACTTTGCAGTTTAATCCCTACAGGCGCCTGGATGTTAAAATGGAATATAAAATAAACAGGTCGGGTACTACCCATACGATAGCGGTCGATCTTGTGAATGTTTTGGGTATACAAAACCAGCTTTCCCTGAGTTACGCTCCTCAGCCTGACGGAACGTTCATTAAACAGGAGTATCAGCTGGGTTTTTTGCCTGTATTTTACTACAGGATAGATTTTTAACAAAACCTCATTCTATAATCATCTGAAATGAAAAAGGGCCTTATCATCACAGTGAGTTTGATTCTTCTGATTGGAATCGCTTATTTAGCCGGTCCCCGTGTTGAAAAAGTTATGCTTGATCCTACATTACCCGTGGTTACCCAGAATCTGGCTGAACTGGAGTCGGAAATCATCAATTCCGAAAAAGCCATTAAAAACCTCAAGCCCGACAATGAGGCGCGGATTGTTTGGGCAGACGATTCCAAAAAGGAGAAAACGCCCTACAGTATTGTCTATATTCATGGCTTTGGTGCGAGCTGGGCTGAGGGTGACCCGGTGCATCGTAATCTGGCCGGGCGTTTTGGCGCTAATCTGTATCTGGCGCGTCTGTATGATGCGGGCACAGATAACGCTGATGCTTTTGAGGATCTGACCCCGCAGCGTTTTGCGGACGGAGCAAACAGAGCTTTGGCGATCGGGAAGGCATTGGGGGATAGCGTTATCGTGATAGGGACTTCTGCCGGGGGACTGCTGACGGTATATCTGGCGGCGCATCATCCGGAGCTGAAGGGCATTGTTCTCTATTCGCCTTGTATGGACATTTACGGGAGCACCCTGAAAATTGCTACCGGCCCATGGGGTGCACAGGCCGTGAACGCTATCATCGGTAAACGGATGCTGAATGACTACTCAGCGGAACGGCAGAAATACTGGCTGCCCAGTTATAGTTCCAAGGGGTTAATCGCGCTTCAGCAGACCATGGATGCCGTCGCAACCGAGGAAGTTTATTCACGTATTAAAATGCCTGTCATGTTGGGTTATTATTACAAGAATGAAGATGAGCAGGATAAAACGGTATCTGTGAAAGCTATGCAGGAGATGTTTAGCGGGCTGGGGACGCCTGAAAAGCTGAAGATGGAACGCGTATTTCCGGAAAGCGGGCACCATGTGATAGCGAGCAGCATTACTTCGAAGGATTGGGAAGGGGTAGAAAGAGAAACACAGGTGTTTTTTGAGCAGGTGCTCGGTCTGAAGGTCTCTGAAAAAAGTACGGAAGTGCCGGCTGGTCAGGAAGGGTCGGGAAAAGGGATATGATTTAAAAATCTCTTACATTTGCTTTTTCAATTTCAAAAAGGATTTGATCTTAATATAGAACAAACCCATAACACAAAAATAACAAAATGGCATACGGATTACTTAAAGGTAAAAGAGGTATCATTTCAGGTGCTTTGGATGAGAACTCCATCGCGTGGAAAGTTGCGTTGAAAGCAAAAGAAGAGGGGGCTACATTCACTTTGACCAATGCGCCGATCGCCATGCGTATGGGCGCGATCAAACAGCTGGCAGAAGCCACCGATGCGAAGATTATCCCCGCAGATGCTACTGTGGTAGAGGACATTGAAAAGCTTTTCACGGAGTCGGTGGATGTCCTGGGCGGAAAGGTGGACTTCGTTTTGCATTCCATAGGTATGTCACCTAATGTGCGAAAGAGTAAGGCTTACGGTGATCTGAACTATGAATGGTATCTCAAAAGCATTGATATCTCTGCGTTGTCATTTCATAAGTTTATGCAGGTTGCGGAAAAGCAGGACGCCATCAATGAGTGGGGGTCGATAGTAGCTTTGACCTATATAGCCGCACAACGGACTTACCCGTTTTATTCGGATATGGCCGAAGCCAAAGCCGTGCTTGAGAGCATTGCCAGAAGCTATGGGTATCGTTACGGAAAGCAGAAAAACGTACGTGTGAACACCATTTCTCAGTCGCCGACAAAAACGACCGCCGGTGGTGGAATTGATGGGTTTACTTCGTTCTACGATTTCGCGGATAAACTCAGCCCTTTAGGTAATGCATCGGCAGAAGCTTGTGCAGATTATGCCATTACACTGTTTTCGGATCTTACCAGAATGGTAACCATGCAGAATCTCTATCATGACGGCGGCTATTCGTCTACCGGGATATCCGAAGAGCTTATGGAGCTTATGCAAAAGCAATCATAGATTCGCATGACCCGTCGTTAGTGAGGACTAAAGATAACTTTATAGAGGGCCCGGAAGATATTCCGGGTCTTTTTTTGCACGTGTGTAGTCGAGAAGTAAGGGGGGGCATATCGACGGGCGGTTCGCCGGGTACAATGACAGCGGAGTGTCGCGTAATAGAAAAGTTACGAATTTTTTTTGACATTACCAAAATTCACCTCACAATTTGCCGTTTTATCTGGACCATTTTCTTGCTGAAGTATCGATCTGAAGTTTGTCAGCGAAGTTTAAGATACTTTTGCCGCGTGTTCGAGAGCATCGGACCTGGTGAAAAATGGAAGTGGGTTATGAGGAATTTCATGAGATGAATGCTATATTTCAAGTAAGTACGAGCGACTTGATAGCGCATTGTGCTGCCTTCGTGGGTAGAAAATCGTCGGGAAGTTGATCAAGCGGCCGGACTGGTGCCGGACGGGAGTAATTTTCTGCAGCCGGGAAATTCAGACTATGAATAAAAATAACGATAGCGCCTTCTTTGATCACCTACTTGGGAAGTCGGAATCGGTAGATGTTCACAGGCTCTTGAAGGCGTTATTAAGCAGGTGGCACTGGCTTCTTCTGGCGTTGCTGATGTCAGGGGTTGCTTGTTTTGTCTATCTCAAACTCGCGAAGCCTCAATATGTAATATCCGTGCAGCTGAAGTACCCGGGCCGTCAGTCTGAGTTGGAAGACCTCAGCAGTGCGAGAACCACTTTTGTGTTTAATTCTGCCTCAAGT
Organism: uncultured Cytophagales bacterium; assembly: GCA_964488435.1. Lineage (GTDB taxonomy): Bacteria > Bacteroidota > Bacteroidia > Cytophagales > Spirosomataceae > JBEBSO01. The sequence goes on from CAZAVR010000230.1 coordinate 4,560, forward strand.
GACTACATTACTGAACGATACAATATAAGGTCGCAGCAGGTAGTCGAGCGCACGCTGCGCAAGATGAACAGTTCTTTTACTTTCCACCGGATTAAGGATTTCAGAGAGATTGATTTGTATCCGTATGTGCCTCTGAGCCTGGAGGTACTTCATTTTGAAGCAGGAAAGTTTGAATATGGGAAATTCACGCTTGATGAGAACTTTGTCTTTCAATATGTCACCGAGGCGAGAGCTATACCGCTGGAGCTGACAGCGGGCGAATTGGTTACGGTCCCGGGGCTTACGTTTAAGGTGATGGCAGTCCATACAGCCAAAGGCTTCAATTACGAATTCTTTTACAACGATCCGGTAGTGGTCGCCAACCGGCTGGTCAGAAATATTAGGGTGGAAGAAGCGGAGGAGCAGATGCCTGTGCTTGAGCTTTCTTTCAAAAACCACAATCCGGATTATTGTGAAGATTTTCTTCGGAACCTTCTTGACGCTTACCAGGAGTATGATTTGCTGCAGAAGCAAAAATCGACGGACCTTACCATCCACTTTATAGATGAGCAGATCTCTATTTTTGAGGATTCCCTTAAGATCGCTGCGAGGGATCTGGAGCTTTTTAAACAAAAGAACCAGGTAGTTGACGTTTCCGGTTCTGCTGCGGAGATAGCGAATCGACTACGCGAGCGTGAACAGGAAAAGCATGAATTGAAGATACGAAAGGAGTTTATTACGCTGCTGGAAAATGCGATCGGAAAGTCTTTTGAGACGGTGAATTATCTTTCCATAGGTCTGGATGGAAGTACGGATGGAGTTTTGGTAACGCTACTTGAACGGTTTAATGATCTTATTTCCAAACGGAAGGAACTGGAGCTTAAGTACAGTGCCAACTCGTCGGCCATCAAGATCATGGATGAAGAGCTTGCCAGGTACAGGAGCCAGATTTACGATAACATATCACTCCAAAAGAAAAAAAATGAAGGAGCCATCGATATCATGGACGAGAATATCGGTGTGTTAAGACGACGTTTTAACGAGATTCCGGGCCTTGAAAAAAACTTTCTGTACCTGCAAAGCAACTTTGATATTAACAAGAACGTACATTCTCTGCTGGTGAACAAAAAGATAGAATCATCCATTCTAAGAGCGGGGATGCTCCCGTCTTTCGTCGTCATTTCAAAACCTGATCTGGAAAAAGTCTCTCCTAAAAAAGCACTAGTGATAGTACTTTCTATTCTGGGTGGACTGGCGATCGGTATACTGTCAGTTACAGGACTTCGTTATCTGAATACACGATTTACAAGAATAGGAGCTGTAGACACGCACGATCGGGTGTCATTGGTGGGCATTGTCCAGCATTTTCCCGAACGGCTGTCGTATTCGGGAAAGGATATCCCGAGACTCTTAAGGGACCGGACGGTATTTACGGAATCAATGAGCGTGTTGCGCAGCCGTCTGAGTTTCTCTGTGAAGTCCGGTAGGGAGGAGCCAATACCGCGTGCCCGATTGATGATTATCACATCGGACAAATCCGGTGAAGGGAAATCTTTTATCACCTTGAACCTCGCATTGTCTTTTACAAAAATAGGGAAGAAGGTACTTGTAATAGGCGCCGATTTACGTAAGTCCAAATTGCATTATTTTTTTGACAACAATAATAAAACTGGTCTCAGTAGTTATTTGCAGGGACAAAATGCCGGGAATTTTTTATTTTCGTCCGAATTGCCCGGATTGGATTTTATACCGGCGGGTCCTGAATCTTTTAATCCCGGCGAGTTGCTGCAAAAGCCTCAGTTCGGCGCATTAATTGAGAGTTATCGGGATGCTTATGACTACATTGTCCTTGACACAGCTCCGGTAGGCCTGGTGGCCGATGCGCTACCTTTCCTTGCCATGGCTGACGATGTGGTTTTTGTCATCCGGTGGTTGTATTCCGAAAAGGATGTCTTCCTCGTTCCGGGGAGGCTGGCCGACGAGTATGACGTGAGAAAGATGATGGTAGTGGTGAATGATTTTTATCCTGACGATTTGCACAACAGCCTTGTCACCGGTGAGGGAAAAGGATATGGAAGTTATGGGTATGGGACAGGGGTTCGTGATGGTAGTTATTATACAAAGGAAAAGAA
>CAZAVR010000231.1:0-1277 GCA_964488435.1 uncultured Cytophagales bacterium
GTCATGGATACGAAGGATAACCTGACAGTTGAACTCGGGGGAGAGTGGGTGGGCGCATCACATCAGCGGATGCGGGAGCTTTGCGATGAGTTGGGTCTGGAGCTGCAGAACAATCAGATGAACACGGACCTCATTTATAAAGGGCGTTATTTCAAAAGTACAGCATGGGATTTTTCGGACAACTGGAAAAAGACCTATGAAGGTCTTTTGGAAAGGTATCGTCAAATGAGGGAAGAGGACAAACAGGTGCTGGACAAAGTGGACTGGTGGAGATATCTGGTGAACAACGGGTGTGACGGGATGGATCTCGATTTGAGGGAATTGTTAGATAGTACGGATTTTGGAGAAAGCAACAGGCATGTTTCTGCTTTTGTGGCTTTATCTACTTTTGCTGAAAGCAGTGAGAAAAATGAGATGGATTATAAGATATTGGGCGGGAATTCAATGCTCGCCCGTCGGCTTGCTCAGAGAATAGGAACACACCGGATTATGATGGGCCATAAGGTCAGCAAGATCGTTCAAGCTGGTGATGTCAGTGTATTTTGTGACAATGGGGCCGTTTTTAAAGCAGACAAGGTGATTTGTGCACTTCCTACCTTTGCCATCAGAAATATGGTTTGGGAGCCGGGTCTCCCCGCCGGGAAAGTAGAGGCGATGGACGAATTACAGTACGCGAGGATCAATAAAAATGCGCTGTTGTACAGCCGCAGGTTTTGGAAAAATGAAGATTTCGATCTGGTGACGGATCAATCGGCGCACTATTTTTATCATGCTACAAAAAACCAGCATTCGTCGAAAGGCGCACTCATTTCCTATGCAATAGGAGAGAAAGCTGCGGTGGTCGCTAACCAGACTGATCAGTGGAAAGCACGTTCGGCTAGCCAGACACTTTCCCCTCATTATGACATGAAGGGCACACAATTGTTGAAGCAGGCAAACTACTACTGGGGTGAAGACCAGTTCTCAAAAGGGGCTTATGCGATGTATGGGGTCAATCAGTGGTTCCGGCTCCGGCCTGCGTTACGGGAAAAGTTCTTGCATACGCATTTTGCAGGGGAGCACCTTGCCGACTGGCAGGGGTTTATGGAAGGGGCAGTCAATACAGGAGAAGAGGCCGTGATGGAAATCATAGGTTGATGAGTCTTAAGACAGGTTTTTTGGGTCTTGAGCCTGCGACAGCTATGCTGTCATCCTGAGTTTGCGGTCCGCCGCTCGAAGGACTTTATAGACCGCATTGCAGTACCGGATGAATGGGGGATGTCTCCACTCCGGTCGAC
>CAZAVR010000231.1:1377-6637 GCA_964488435.1 uncultured Cytophagales bacterium
ATGACGCTCCACTCCGGTCGACATGACGCTCCACTCCGGTCGACATGACGCTCCACTCCGGTCGACATGACGCTCCATTCCCGTCGACATGACACCACTTCGGTAGCCGGAGCCTGCCTACCCTCCTTTATCGGGCAGTAACTTTCAATTCGCCTCTCATGATCTGGAAATGTCCCGGATAGGTACATAGAAACGGATAGGTTCCTGGCTTGGCCGGAGCTTCAAAATAGATGGTTTCTTGCGACATGGGTTGAAGTAGCCTGGTGTGATAGAGGACATCGGGCAGCACCGGGACGAAATTTTGCCTTTCGGCTCCTAATCCGAGCTTGCCGGCCGCCAGTCCGATTTTATCTGCCATTCCCGGGTTCACTATCACGAGGTTGTGAAGCATGTCGTCGTCATTTATAAAGGTCAGCTTTACTTTGCTGCCCGCAGCAACCGTTAGTGTTTCAATATCGTACTTGAGTCCGGGTTTGGTTTTTAACGTAAAAGACTGGACTGTTGATCCGGTCCATTTTACGGGTTGGGTGGTCGGATTTTTCACGGTTTTGCCGGCGGGCTTAGCTGTGTTTGCATTTGCTTTGGGATTTCCGTGATGATGATGTGCCGCTGATGCGGCGGTAGCTACGCGGTTGGCCTGTGTAATGGTCAGTCTGTTGCCTTCAGGAATTTGGTTTAAGGTATAATATCCTACGGGATGCAGGAGCAATTTTTTCTCTTCTGAGAAAACGCCCTCTGCATTGATTTCATGTATGTATCCGAGCTTCAGACTGTCTGTGACCAGCCGCACTTTCAGCCTGTCATCCGAGACTTCTATGGCTTTGATGGCACAGTTCCCCTGATTAATCACCGGACTGCCATAGTTATGATGGTACTGGTAGGTGAAGTTCCTGATTTGGTAAGCATCTGCGCTACGCGCTGCAGTTTTGTCGACCGGTTTGGTAAATTCTATTTCGAACCCGTCGGGCATGGCACGAACGGTTTTCATTTCAAAAGGTACTTTTCCATTCCATGACAAACGCTGAAGGCCATAGGGTGCCCTGCCGGTGGATCCCCATCCCCTGGAGGTCATGCCCACAAACATACTTCCGTCGCCGCCCCAGTTCATCCGGAGTATGCCCGAGGAAAAGCCTTCGCGAAAGGGGAATACCACCCCCTGATAAACACCCTTGACTTTTTCGAGGGCGACACGCATGATTTTACTCTGGCCCTGATCACCTACAAAAAGCTGGTCCTCAAACGGTCCCATCTTTCCGTGCTCATCGTAATTTAATATGCCGGATGTAGAGATCCCCAGGATGGTGTGGGGAAGCCATACAGAAGGTGTTTTGAGTCCGGGTACTCTCCTGGCTACGTCATACTTCGGCTCATGCGTATCAGGAATATCTTCTTTTCTCAGTTTGACGGGAGAGTCAGGTTCTCCTGACCACACAAGACTCGCGGGATTTCCTACGAAATCTCCCTTGGCTACATGCGTAATGCTTCCGGATGCTACCCAGTCGCCCTGGTTTTCCGAGTAGAAAATTTCTCCGTCTTTATTGAAGGCAAAGGCAGCAGGTGAGCGCATACCTGCTGCAAATGGAATGAGTTTTCCTTCCGGGGTAATTTTCACCATCCAGCCGTGCCATTTTGAGAGACTTTCTCCGTGGTCGTGAACCCACGCGAGATTGAGCGTCACTATCATATTCCCATCTTTGTCAGCCAGAGGGCCGTAAGAGAACTCATGGTAATTTCCCTGAAGTGGCCAGGTGTAGATGGTCTTATATTCATCGGCTTCGCCGTCACGATCAAGGTCGCGTAGTCGTGTAAGCTCTGCCCGCTGCACAGCGTAGATATCGCCATCGATGTAATTGAGGCCGAGTACCTCATGCATGCCCTGAGCAAAAAGCCTGTATTGAGGTTGTTGCCCGTTCTTCATGTAAGGGTTGGTAATAATCCATATTTCCCCTCTTCTGGTGGATACGGCAAGTGCATCGCTGTGAAGAAAAGTCATACCTCCGACCTCCAGCAATATTCCATCAGGTATAGGGACGGTCAGAATGTTGTAGAAGTCTTCTTCTTTTTGTGATTTTACTGTCGTGTCTCTTTTCACCTGGCCGAAACCGGTAAGGGAAAGCAGAAGCAGGCCTGCAGACATGCAGGTTTTAATATATGTGATAGGATTTTCGGTTCGCATAGTGACGTTATTTACCAGATAATAGAGTAAGATACAGTAGGACTGGAAGCGGTGACGGGGATGAGTAGCTCCTGTTGGCCTGCGATGGTACGCAAAACGGGCGGGGTTTGCGGATCCAGTTGCAGATACCAGGTTTTGTCAGCTATAGCATAGAAGCCATCCCGGAGTTTCTCAATTTTCCCGGCTACGGCTACGCGGCAATACAGGTTGGCCGGTGCGTTGGCAACGGAAATTGTCCGGTCAGCCGACTTGCCTTTTACCACGGAAATTTTGTCCTTAACATCATATCCGTCGATGGAGTAGGTGAAAGTGGGCATGCGCTCCTTATCGAGAATGTATCCGTTGACTTTTACTTTGTCAAATGAGAGCGAGTCAGGCCATTTGCTCGCATTTGCATCCGAAAGGACTGCGAGTGAAGGGGACGCGGAAAGTTTGATCACACTGCCCGAGGGAACAATGCGCTGATAGGGTTCGCCCCGTTGATGCCATAAGTCAGTAGCATCGGCAAACTTACCTCTCCATACCTGCAACAAAGCTCCCTGCTTAAGATCATAGGAGTAGTTCAACTGATTAGGATGTCCGAGCGAGGCGGCATGTGTAATGGTTTTTTTATCGTAAGTGAGAAAGCTGCGCAGCAGGTAAGGTCTGTCTGAAGGATTGATCAGTATGGGATTCCTGAGGCGAAGCTTTTCAGGAGTAACGCCTTGCGGGGTGGAGGGATCGGGCACACTGTACCTGATATTCCGGATGGCAACATTTCCATGATCGCCCTGAATCATGATGGGGCCTGTCTTGCTTTCATCTTGGAATAAAGCAGACTGTGTATGTCCGGTTACTTCGACTTGTTCATGAATCATCACTCCATTGAGCATGACCTCTTCGAAGCGGGCGTTGGCTGTTTTATTGCCTTTTTCGTCGAATCTGGGCGCCCGAAATCTTATCCGCATATTTTGCCAGAGTCCGGGCGCCCGGGCTACATTGACCACCGGCGCCATTCCCTGATAGCCCCTGTCTTCGGCCTCGATGTAACGCTGATACAGTCCGCCGTTATCCGCTGAAGAAGGTCTTAGTTTCCCCCAGCTGTCGCGAAGCTGTACTTCATAACGTGCCTGAAGATAAATGCCGGAATTGGCACCTTTGGCAATCATAAAGTCGAACTCTATTTCCAGGTCTCCGAAAGATTCGCGGGTAACAATGTTATAACTGCTTCCTCCCTTGATTCTGTTGTTTACCAGCACACCTTCACCCGGCAGGGCCTGAAGCATTTCTTCTTTTTCCAGGTCGGCAACGGCATCTGATCCGATCGACCAGTTTGTCCCTTTGACCTCGAAAGCGTCCAGGTTTTTTAGAGAAATGGAATGTGTGTTTTTCGGGGCCTGTGCAAAAACCGATCCCCACATGGTAAGGAGAGTCCCTGCAAGCAATGTATATTTCATGTGTATTTTTTTGTTTTAATGGACAGATCAAAATTGCCTTCAGCTCATTTCGCAGGAATATTTTTACGCGGTCGGGCTGCGTTCCGTCGGTGCGCGCCGCCCCTGCTCATTTCATTTTTGTTTTTCGGGAAAGTATAACCGTTCAATTGACAATTATTAGCAAAAGACAAGTCGTCTTTCAATATACTTGCCTGCGCGTGTATGTTTGGCATGCCGGAGAGTTTGTCTCCGCGACGGCGTCATTTCATCTCTAGTTGATAAAAACTTCATCAACAAATATCCAGCCTTTGCTGCCCGCTCCGCGATGCCAGGAGGGGAGCTTCTGATGGGGGTGGATGATGAGTTTAAGATAAAGCAGTTCCTGCGGTGCAAACCGGACTTCCAGGGCTTTGTTGGCAGGTTCTGCGGGTGTTAATGCCGTAGGCATGGGTTCGGTCGTCTGGCCTAGCTTCCTGAGTTTGTTTTTTTGCATTCCTCCCCAGATTTCTATGCGTGTAGGGGGGAAAATGTAGGCGTTTACCGAGAGCAGGTAACTTGCGGTAAGACTTTGTATTTTTACCGGATTTTTGAAATGAAACAGAGCCTGAAGGTCATTTTCTGTATAGCTCAACCATTTTCCGCTGCGTACATTGGCGTCACTTTTTATCCCGTCCGTCAGGGTTTTTTTTCCGTTTGCCGGATATTTATGCGAAGCGGGCGTAAGTAATTCAACGGAATCGGGCATAAAGCCGGCCCTGAAAAACTGTTTTTCCAAAACCGGGCTTGCATACCATCCCGGTTTGAAAGCAGCAGCTTTGAGTCTGGTGGTGGTCTTGATGACAAGGTTGTCGGCATAGACAGGAGAGGATGTACTGTCAGGGTCGCTTCCATCAATAGTATACCTGATGACAACGCCCGGTACGGGATGCCTTAGTTTGATGCGGGTATCTTTATGGATGACCTGAGCTTCGTTGTCGATCAGCGGCGGACTTAGTCTTATCCGTATGGTGTCCCCGCTAAATCCCGTTTCCAATTGAATGCCTGTTAGTTTTTTCTTCGCTGCAGCCAGTGCATTTGCATCGGAGGGGATATCCCATACATAGACACTCACCAGTTTTGGGAGCTTGGTCAGTCCGGTTAATTCCTCAGCTTTTATCTTTGTGCCGCTTAACGAGAGCGTACTGAGTTTTTTGAGCGGTTGGAGATAGGCAATGGATTTTCCTGTAATGGGTGTAGCGTTGAGAATCAATTTACGCAGGTTTTTGAATCGGGCGAGTTTTTTTACGTCATCATCTGCCAGCGGCATCTTGCTGAGATCCAGATGGACAATCTGATCCTCCAGTGGGGAGAGTTCGTCCAGGTCGCTGCTTTTAAAATTCCCCCCGGCTGAAGAAATTGACACGCAAAGCCGGAGATTCGGCCGACAAGGGCGTAATGACACGATAGTCAGTGTTTAAGGACGATATTTTTTCCGGATGGGCAGGTGCAAAATCATAAACTTCCTCTTGTCCGGAGTCTGAGAGGAATTTTTTGGCCGCCGTGAGCAGCGTGTTTTGAGCCGACAGCGTATTTGCCCTGATGTGAAAGCCGGCGCCGTTTTTCACCCAGGCATACAGAAGGGCGGCCTCATCTTCGGTAAGTTGCTTTTTATTTTTGGGGTGGCATGTGC
>CAZAVR010000232.1:0-6627 GCA_964488435.1 uncultured Cytophagales bacterium
GCCTGTTCCACTCATACGCCCGTCGGAAATCCTTACCATATCGGTAACTCCCTGCGCCAGGAGTTTTTTCGGAATTCCCATGTTGCCAACCTCCGGCATGCCGGGATAGCCTTTGGGACCCACCATTTTTAAAACCAGTACCGAGTTCTCGTCGACATCCAGATCGGGATCGTCAATTCTACTTTTATAATGTTCGATATTTTCGAAAACTACAGCCTTTCCCCGGTGTTTGAGCAATGAGGGTTTGATAGAAGCCGATGGCTTGATCACTGCCCCGTTTACACATAAATTACCCTTGACTATTGCCATTCCCCGCAGATTTTTCACAGGCTGTTCGAGCGACCCTATGACATTATCATCAAAACATTCCGCTTTAGAAGCATTTTGTTCGAGTGTCTTTCCGTTGACAGTGATCACGTCTTTGTGAAGTTTCGCGAGCAGCGTTTTTATCACGACCGGAAGGCCGCCGGCATAGTAGAAATCCTCCATAAAGTAGTTTCCGGAAGGCTGCAAATTTACCAGCAGAGGAATGTCTTCAGAAAGCCTGTCGAAGTCTTCAAGCGAAATCTCTACCCCAATGCGACCGGCAATGGCCAGAAGGTGCAATACAAAATTAGTAGATCCACCTATGGCGGCATTGAGCTTGATGGCGTTTTCAAAAGCCTGTCGGGTAAGCACATGAGAGAGGCGGAGGTCTTCTTTGACCATCTCTACGATTCTCCTGCCGGAAAGGTGCGCTATGACTTTTCTCCTCGAATCAGCGGCGGGGATGGCTGCGTTTTCAGGGAGCGTCAGACCCAGTGATTCTACCATACAGGCCATCGTGGATGCAGTGCCCATGACAGCGCAATGGCCGGCGCTCCTGCACATACAGGCCTCTGAAGTGGTAAGCTCTTCCTGACTGAGTTTTCCCTGTCGGAATTCCTCACTGAAGCGCCATATATCGCTGGTTCCAATGCTTTTTCCCCGGTAGCGTCCGGTGAGCATCGGCCCTCCAGATACCACTATAGTGGGTAGGTTTACACTGCTGGCGCCCATCACCAGGGACGGGGTCGTTTTGTCACAGCCGCAAAGGAGTACTACACCATCCATCGGGTTGGCACGGATGGATTCTTCCACGTCCATACTTGCCAGATTCCTGAACAGCATAGCCGTAGGCTTGATTAGGGTTTCACCCAAAGACATCACAGGAAATTCCAACGGAAAGCCGCCGGCTTCCCATACGCCGCGTTTTACAGCTTCGGCGAGTTCCCTGAAATGTCCGTTGCACGGAGTGAATTCCGAAAAGGTATTGCATATCCCGATCACCGGTCTTCCATCGAACTCGTCGGCAGGATATCCCTGATTTTTCATCCAGGCGCGATAGATAAATCCATCTTTTCCCTCTTTTCCGAACCAGTTCCGGCTTCTGAGCTTTGCAGCCATAGTATAGGTATGTTTTAAGCTGGACATCATAGACGTCAGCAATTATGGAGTACTTGCCGGTTGGACAGCGCGAAGTGTGTCATCCGACTTTAGCTAAGTAAAGCCAATGAGAGGGTGAATATAATAGCCGGGACGGATAATTTTCACCTTTGATTTGGTGAAATCTTAACTAATTGCTTTTTAGCGAAGAAAAAAAGCAGGATGGGAACTTGTTACCAGTAGTAAAAAAGTAATGGAGTCAACGAGAGGTGCAGGCCCCCTGAGTAAAGCTGGTGATGCCGTGTGCACTTGCATAGCAATCATTGGGGTAAGTTTTACCATTACATCCGCACACAGGGTCGTATTTTTCGTAGCAGGAAATATATACCGCCGGCCTCTCGATGCAGCTTTCCGGTAGCTTATCTTCTTCGCACCCGAGCGCAAATACTGCCACAAAAGCGATGGCGCTTATTCTTTTCATCTGGAATGGCTTTGTTGTTTTTATTTAAGATACCATGCATACGAGAATGGTTGCAAAGGCATGTGGATGAATGGGTTTCCTGCCTTTCCGGGCTTCGGTCGAACCGAGCGAAACGATAGTGCATGGAAAGAGACAATCGCCCAAAACAACATACAAAATGACAAGATGCCGTTTTCTGTCGCCGGTTTCCGTTGGTGCTTTTCAGGATTCCGGCAGAGGCCGCGTATCGTCGGAGGTCGGGGAACTATCCGCGAAGCAGCGATTGATCAGATCAAGCGCCGGGCCCGTCATGCAGGTTGTAACCAGTGCCATGATCACCATCATCGAGAAAATCTCAGGCCCGAGCACGCCCAGGTCATAGCCTATATTCAGGACAACGAGCTCCATCAGTCCGCGCGTATTCATCAGGGCACCGATGCTCAGGCTTTCTTTCCAGGATTGTCCAACGAAACGTGCCGACAAAGCGCTTCCTGCAAATTTACCCGTCACTGCCACGAGGATGATCCATGCGGTGACCTGCCACAGGTAAGGCTCATTAAGCAGGCCTATCTGGGTGCGGAGTCCCGTAAATACAAAAAACAGGGGTAATAGCAGCACCAGGGAGACATCTTCTACCTTGTGTGTAAATATTTTTTTAAAGTTATTTTTTGAGGGCATGATCATCCCAGCCATAAACGCCCCGAATAGCGCGTGAATACCGATGATTTCCGTTGCAAACGATGACAAGATGAGTACAAAGAAAAAGACGGAAACCACGGAACGGCTTATTTTACCTTGGGAAGAATAGGCTTCACCGAGATTCCTGAGGAAAGGTCTGACCACAAGCAACATGAAAAGGACATATACCATGGATGCCAGTACAGTAAAAATGACGCTTACAACTGATCCCGCCTTTACGATGGCTATGACTACTGCCAGAATGCACCAGGCAGTAATGTCATCAGCTGCTGCACAGGTAATCACGATAGTGCCTAGTTTGGTTCCGGATAATCCTCGCTCCTGTACAATACGTGCCAGGACCGGGAAAGCTGTAATGCTCATCGCTACACCAATAAACAAGGCAAACGAAACAAATTTTACACCCTCTCCGGCAAATGGTTCATAAATAAGGAAGGAAAGGAGGATGCCAAGTGCAAAAGGGAATATAATGCTGGCATGACTTACTACCACGGCCTCATGTACTTTGGATTTCAATACATCCGGATCCACTTCCATGCCTACTACATACATGAAGAAAATAAGGCCCATCTGACTGAGAAACTGGAGGTTGCTGATCGAATTGACGGGGAAAAGCAAACCGGATATTTCAGGGAAATACATGCCAAGGAGCGACGGGCCGAGGAAAATTCCTGCCGCAATCTCCCCGATGACACTCGGCTGCCTGATTTTTTGACAAAGAAATCCAAGAAAACGTGCCGCCAGAAGTATGGTGATGATTTGGAGCAGAAGAATGGCCAGGGGGTGTCGGGTGTTATCTACTAATGTGTCTGCAAACTGAGCCCACGGACCTGACGTCTCCAACACAGAGGTTTCTATTACTTTGGTATGATCCATGGTCTCGCCCTTGAGGATCATCGCATAAATTAATACCGAGAAAAGCGACAGCGTCAGTATGTAAAAGACCAGGTTCCGGTAATTTTTCATTCAACTTGAGAAGAAGTTAAAGGCTGGTAAGGCAGCGGGTGTTGTTGCCGCTGCAGCTGCAAATATCAAAATATGTTTTGAAAGTCTCTCAGAGCGGCCTGAATTTCCGTGTACGCCCCGCCGGCTACGTCATACATGCATGTACGTGTGGAGGATGGGCTGTCAGCTGCAGCGGCTGACAGCCGTGTGATTTTTTTCTTTAATTTCTATGTTTGTAGTAGCTTTGGTGGTTCTTTTGCTTTTCTAGCCATCCAATATCACGCCTTTGTAGTTCTCTGTTTTATGTGGACAGGGGTCTTGAACAGGCGTTATACTTTTATCTATTTAACATCATTTACATGCAAAAACTTCTTTTTTCAGGCTCCTTTATCTTTTTTTTAGTATGGTTGAGCAGTTGTTCCACTCCTGATGCGCAATCCGGTCAGGCGGCGGCAAAAGACGATCGTTTTGACGATTTTATTTACCAGTATTCCGTAATGGATGCCTTGTTGGCCGGAAGTTATGACGGAAATCTCAACTTTGGCGAGCTGAAGAAGCGGGGAGATTTCGGGATAGGTACTTTTAACCGTCTGGATGGGGAGCTTCTTGTCCTGGACGGAAAGGTACACAAGATCCGTCACAACGGAGATATTGATCAGGTTGCTGATGCCGACACCGCGTCCCTGGCCGTAGTTAAGTTTTTTAAGGCGGATACTACCTTTACGCTTACCGGGAAGGATGTCACCTATGCACAGCTCCTGGAAAAGCTTAACACTACTTTGAACAGCAATTCGCTTTATGCTATTCGTGTTACAGGCAATTTTAAGACCATGAAAGCCCGTTCGGTAAAACCGGCATCGAAGCCTTACATGGAGTTGTCAGCCTATCTCGAAAAAGGAGGGCAGCAATTGTTCGATTTTACAGATGCAAAGGGCGTATGCGCCGGATTTTTACTTCCGGCCTACACAGCCCGAACCAATGTACCCGGTATTCATCTTCACTTTATTTCTGATGAGCGTAAAAACGGCGGTCATGTTTTCGATTTTACCACGGATGAACTAAAGGTGGAAATTGATGAGGCACGCGGATTGATCGTAGAACGCAACAGCCACCAATTGTTTGATCACGCCGATCTGCAGCAAGACCGGAAAAAGCAGCTGGAAGCAGTAGAGTAAGGTATTCAGGGGTACTTCAAAGCCCACAGTCCTCCTGGAACAATTTTTATCTGCAAAGGGGGCATTTTATTATCAAGTGAGGGGAGTTCATACATGCATTGATGAGCAGATCGTACAACCAGGTACGGTCTGCTTTTTTATGACGTCAGAGCAGGCGATAGAGCAACTCACGAAGGTATTCTTCTTTAAAAGGCTTGGGTAAGACAGCGTCGATACCGAGTTTCCTGTAATGTTCCTCACTTTCGTCGGGGAGGTCTCCGGTAAAGGCGACGATCGGTATTTTTGCTTTGACCTGGTCTGCATGCGATCTCACCAGTCTGGAAAGTTCAATGCCATCCATTTCGGGCATTTGAATATCGGTGATGATCATATCATATTGATTAGCCAGAAAGAGCTGATAGGCAGATGGTCCACCGTTGGCCAGCTCGTAGTTCGCACCGATTTTGTCCATGAGTTTGCTCACCACCAGCAAATTGATCTTCATGTCGTCAACAATCAGTATTTTTTTATCTGTCAGATCAACGGGGGAGCTTACCGTCGCGGTCTCCTGAGGAGGCGCCTGGTTCGAAATGGTCAACGGCAGTGAAACCGTAAAGGTAGATCCCTTTCCTACGGTACTTTCAACCGATATCAAACCGTTATACAGGTTGACAATCCTTTTACAAATAGCCAGCCCTAACCCGGTTCCCATATACTCAGAAGATTTTCCGCTTCGCGCCACCTGTATATAATCATCAAAAATCTCGCTGAGATTCTCGGCAGCTATGCCTATTCCTGTGTCTTTTACGGCAATATGCCATTCGCCGGTTTGAGGGGAGGTTTTTTTGAATCCGGAGGTTACATGTATGGTGCCGCCTTTTTCCGTATATTTTATGGCATTGGTGATGAGATTGATGATCACCTGTCTGAAACGAAGCTCATCTCCTTTCAGGTTCAGGCTGGGTTCCAGGTCGAGTTGCTGAAATATAACGATGTCTTTTTTTACAGCCTGGACGGATAGCATTTCCAATGCATCATTTAAGAGGCTAAGGGGTGAGAAATCATGGATCAACAGGTCTACATTCCCGCTTTCAAACTTTGAAAAGTCCAGTATCTCATTGACAAGGGAGAGAAGATGCTGGGATGAATTCTTAATGGACGTGACTTCTTCCTTCACCTGTTCATCAAGTTTGTCGGTGTCAATCACCTGGCTGAAACCTATAATAGAGTTCAGAGGCGTCCGGATTTCATGCGCCATCTGTGCAAGAAAATTTCCCTTTTTTCTGGCTGTTTCTGTGGTAAGCGCCGCGTATTCCAGAATTGTTTTTTCACTTTTGTACAGGTTCAAAAGGTTGAAAATGGCTACTGCTGCCAGTATGACAATAAAAATTAACAGTAAGTAGGTGATAAGGCCAATGTCATTCAGCCCGATGATGGAAGACGAGACGAGCGTGTGTTTGACAAGTCTGGCCTCGTCTACTTCGCGATCCTTCATGCTCTGGAGTGCCAGTTGTATGGAATACAGCAGCTCGCTGTTGGTGGCGAGTAGCTTTTCTTCCGCAGCGTTCAGTTTTCGCTGGGTTTGATAAAGCCGGTTTGCGATATCCATATCCCGGTCCGGGGATATCGCCGATGCCTCTGAAACGCTGACAGAGTCTTTACTTTGCCTCGTTGTCTGATCGTAGGTGGTTATTTTTTCTTTCTCTTCCTTGTTGTTGATCGCATCAATAATGCGTTTGAACAGGCGTTTTTTTTCTTTGCTTTTTACGACGACGACAGTGTCCAGTTTCTTTGTCTCGGTCTGGCTGATTTCTTTCGAAACCGATTTGACTGTCGGCCGGGAGGAAAGGGACTCTGCTACCTCTGTTTTAAGACGCGCCGTCATGAGGCTGTCAAGTCTGAGGCGCAGATCAACAAAATCCTTCCCAAGAAGCCGTTTTGCCGCTATAAGATCTGTTAAATGAG
>CAZAVR010000233.1:0-6620 GCA_964488435.1 uncultured Cytophagales bacterium
TGGGATATCTATCGCAGGAAGTAACGGTCGGAACCCGTACCGAAATAGATATCCGGCTCCTCCCGGATACAAAACAATTGAGCGAAGTAGTAGTAGTGGGTTATGGTACGCAACAGAAAAGAGATGTAACGGGCTCCGTGGCGTCCGTAGCACCAAAAGACGTGCAACGTATCGTAACACCACGCCTGGACCAGGCGCTTCAAGGACAAATACCGGGAGTACAGATATCGACAACCTCAGGGGCTCCCGGCGGGAATGCCACGATCCTTATACGCGGCATAGGCTCTGTTTCAGGCGGGAATGAACCCCTTATAGTGGTGGATGGCTTCCCGGGAATTAGTGACCTGAACGCTATCAATATGAATGATATTGAATCTATCGAAGTCCTGAAAGATGCGTCCGCTACCGCCATCTACGGCTCGCGAGGATCGAACGGGGTTCTAATGATCACAACCAAAAAAGGGAAGGCGGGGAAAAACAACATTACTTTCGACAGCTACCTCGGCCTCCAACAACCTGCTAAACTTCTGAAACTAATGAACGGAAGACAGTTCGCTGAAATGGCTATTGAGGCCAGAAACAATGGCTGGCTGGAAAACGGCGGCCCCAACGCATCCATAAATGATCCGAATAATATCCGTGCCTTATCCTACCGTATCCCCACAGAATACAGCGATCTTAACAACCTCCCCCCCTACGATACAGATTGGCAACGTGAAATCTTTCGTACAGCCCCAATCCAGAACTACCAGCTTACAGCTACCGGGGGAAGCGAAAAATTCCGGTATTCATTGAGCGGCGGATACTTTGCACAGGATGGTATCCTCATCGCATCTTCCATGAGACGATATTCTGCGCGTTTGAACACGGAGGGGAATATCGGTAAAAAACTAAAAATAGGGATGTCCCTGGCGCCCACGCTTACAACGAATAAAAGCGTCCCGTCAAGCGGCCACTACTCAAGCTACAATCTGGTTAACCTCGCATGGACGATGTCTCCCCTGACTCCGGTATACAACCCGGATGGCTCCTACGGTGACACATACAACCTTATTACTGAGGGTGGTATCGGTGTTGCCAACCCTATCCAGGTCGCCAACGAGCGGGTCAGCACAAATTCTAATTACTTCATGCAGGGAAGCCTCTTTGGAGAGTTTGAAATCTTAAACGGTTTGATATTCCGGACAAATATCGGATCTGTATTCTCCAACTCTAAAAACAATGAATTTACGCCTTCCACCTTACCTTCTGTTCTTGCTCCCACGCCTGCTACAGCTAGCTTTGACACCGGCGAAAACATTAACTGGGTTAATGAAAATACGCTTAGCTATACAAAAACCCGTGACAAACACTATTTCGACATTGTCGCGGGATTCACAGCCCAGAAATCTCTCTCTATATCATCGAGCATCTCCGCTACAAACTTTCCGGACAATCTCATCAAAAATATTAATGGCGGCCAAATAACAGGTGGAAGCCAGAATATAAGAGAATGGAGTTTGTTATCGTATCTGGGAAGAATTAACTACACATTTAATGACCGCTACCTGGTCACCTTAACAACAAGGGCAGATGGCTCCTCGCGTTTCGGCCCCAACAGGCAATGGGGCATTTTCCCATCCTTCTCTGCCGGGTGGAGACTTTCTGAAGAAGCATTTATTAGAGACTCCAACTTATTCGATGATCTGAAAATCAGATACAGCTACGGGTTGTCCGGGAACAATGATATCGGAGACTACCGCTATATCGGACTGCTGTCCGATTCATATTACGTACTGGGCGACCAGCAGGTACCAGGGCTCATACCGAGTAGCTTTACCAATAACAACCTGGGGTGGGAAACCAGTATACAATCAGATATAGGCCTTGATTTCTCGCTATTTAACAATCGTCTTCACTTCACCGGAGATTACTATAAACGAAGGAACACCGACATGTTGCTCAGTAAAGCTATTTCCGCCGTCACCGGCTTTACCTCCGCATGGGTAAATATCGGCGAAATGGAAAACAAAGGCTTTGAGTTCAGTCTGAATACCAAGCAGATCTCACAAAAGAACTTCCAGTGGTCGTCGGGCTTTAATATAAGCTTCAACAAAAATAAAGTAGTAAACCTTGGTGAAGGAGAAGAAATTTTCTCAAACGCGGGAGGGCGTGGAAATGTAAGCATAACGCGCGTGGGACACCCCATCGGATCTTTTTACGGACATGTATACGAAGGGATTTTCCTGACGCAGACCGATCTCGACAACCACGCTATCCAGAACGGCGCCAAACTGGGTGACATTAAATTTAAAGACGTGGACGGGAATGGAGTAATAAACGATCTGGACCGGGATATTATTGGGAGCCCACATCCCAGATTTTACTATGGACTCAATAATTCGCTAACGTACAAAAATTGGTCCTTCAATCTCCTCGTCAACGGCAGTCAGGGTAACGATGTATTCTGGGCCGGGGCTAACTTTGTCTATGGGTTCCACGGCGTACAGAACCAGTTGGCTAAAGCGTACGAAAACCGTTACGTTTCGCCCGACAATCCAGGTGACGGAAAAAGTCCCAGAATGATCCGCGGAGGGCTAAACAATAATCTCAGATATAGCTCATTTTTCAACTTCAATGGAGCGTATCTGCGTATCAGAAGCGCGACAATCAACTTCAATATTCCCCAGACAATCGCGAAAAAAGCTGGGTTGGAAGCCGGTCGGCTCTACCTTTCCGGTACAAATCTGTTCACTTTCACCAAATACCCTGGCTATGATCCGGAAAGCAATCACGCAGGAGACGATATGAGAGCTGCAGGTATAGATTATGCCGGGTATCCTGCAGCCCGGACATTCACCCTAGGTCTCAGTATTACTTTCTAAAGCCATAACTATGAAAAATCACTTCAAACACCTGCCAAAGCTGTTTCTGCTATTTTCGTTTGGCTGCAGCGATTTTCTCACGCTCTCGCCGGAAACCGAACGCAATGTTCTCAATTCTTACCATACTCCATCCGACTTCAACAATGCGCTCATGGGGGGCTACGCAACCCTCCGAACAACCGGAATTTACGGTAATTCCCTTATATGGATGGGGGAAATATCGACTGACAACTCTGACTACGGCGTCACCCGGGCATCGCAGAATGTGGATAACTTCCAGTTCATCGATAAAAATTACACTTCTCTTAACAGTATTATTTACAATGCCTGGAGAGATCATTATGTAGGACTGAGGAGAGTCAATGCCATCATAAACCGGATCCAGGCTGTAGAGATGGGCGAAGCAGTAAAAAATCAATATACCGGGGAAGCTAAGTTTCTGCGCGCCCTTTATTACTTCAACCTGGTCCGCTTATTTGGCGAGGTCCCGCTAGTAACCAGCGAAATTACAGACCCCGAAGGCGGAACCAATCTACCCAGAGCTTCCAAAGATGAAATTTACAAGCTTATTATCGCAGACCTGACAGACGCTGAAGAAAATCTACCCGAAGTTTACACATCATCCCAGTCTGGGCGGGCTACGCGCGAGGCCGCCCGGGGAATCCTCGGGAAAGTATACCTCACAAGAAAAGAATGGGAGAAAGCCGCTCAAAAGCTAAAGGAGATAATCGATTCCGGCAGCTATCGCCTTCTGGCCAATTATTCCGAAGTCTTTAGCTATACGACCCCTGTCAATGACGAGATTCTATTCAATGTTCAATATAAATCGGGCAACACCGGTCAGGGCAGTAATTTCGGCCGTGCTTTTGCTCCGTCAGGCGTCGGTATAAGCGTGCTGGGACCAAACGCCGGAACCGGCGGAGGGCTTAACAGACCAACCGACGACCTGGTAAATGCATATGAAGAAGGAGATCTGAGAAAACCCTTTACCCTCCAGACCTCGTATATCGACAACGCCGGCAGGCGGGTCGAAGGAAACTATGTCAGCAAATACATTCAGTTTGGCGCCCTGGCGGGGGACTCAGATGTAGATTTCCCGGTTTTGCGCTACGCTGACGTATTGCTCATGTATGGAGAAACGCTCAATGAACTGGGGGAAACACAACACGCCCTGGGTTATATTAATCAAATCAGACTGAGAGCCGGGCTGAAAGAATTAAGCGACTTGAATCAGAATACCTACAGATTGGCTATGGAGAAAGAGCGGCGGTTGGAACTTGCATTTGAAAACCACCGCTGGTTCGATCTTATCCGCACAAACAGATACCTGGAAGTAATGAGATCTAAGGGAAGTACCGTCAGAGATCACCATATACTTTATCTGATACCTCAACTCGAACTTGATTTAAATCCTTCCCTGATTCAAAACCCGGGATACAACGAAGAATAGACGCAACCTCGATAAAAAAATACATTTAAAACTAAACAAAGGCAGACATGATCCGACATAACCTAACAAAATCTACATTCTCAATCCTATGCTTACTCGCCCTTTTTAGCTTTTCTGCTGAATACGAGAAAGACAAACCAATAAAGCTTTTTAATCGTACCGACTTAACGGGCTGGGAGATTCACGGAACTGAACAATGGTACGTACAAAACGGCGAACTGGTTTGTGAAAGCGGGCCGGATAAGATGTACGGATACTTGGCCACACAAAAAAGCTATAAGAATTTTGACCTTTCATTAGAGTTCAGGCAGGAATCTGCAGGAAATAGCGGAGTCTTTTTCAGGTCCCAACTGACAGGCACGAAAATAAGGGGCTGGCAGGTTGAAGTCGCCCAACCCGGAAAAGATACCGGAGGTATATATGAATCCGGAACAGGGCGAGGTTGGCTTGCAAAAATACCCGACGAAAAAGAAGACATATTGAAATACGGAGAGTGGAACAAACTGAGAATTCGCGTTAACGGCGGAAATGCAAAAACCTGGTTAAACGGGAAACCGATGGCGGATATCACCGATACCGCAATTGCGGAAGCCGACGGAGTAATTGCACTGCAAATCCACAACGGAGGAGGGATCAAAGTGCGTTGGAGAAACCTCAAATTGAAAGAATTGAAGTAGTCAAATCAGGATATAAATTATCCGTAGACCCGACCGATCCCACGAAACAACTAACCTTAAAAACAGATATGAATAATTCCCAATCGAAGAATCCCGATACCAGAAGGGCCTTCCTGAAAAAAACAGGAGTGTCTCTCTTTGGATCGGCCCTAATCGGGCCCGAGACGTTTTACACCGGATCTTTCCCCCAAAAAAACAAAAACGAAATCCTGAAAGTAGGGTTGATCGGATGTGGCGGAAGAGGTACCAGTGCAGCCAGGCAAGCATTAATCGCAGATCCCGATGTCCATATCACTGCACTTGGGGATATTTTTGAAGACAAGCTCAATCAATCGCTGGCAACTCTTTTAAAAACAGGCAAAGACCGGGTAAAAATCGACAAGAGCAATTCATTCGTCGGCTTTGACGCTTATCAGAAAGTGATAGACTCGGGAGTCGATGTAGTGCTTCTGGCCGGCCCGCCATATACCAGGCCCACCCACCTGGCGGCAGCTGTTAAGGCAGGGAAACATGCTTTTGCCGAAAAACCAATGGCGGTCGATGCTCCCGGAGTCCGCAGTATTCTCAATTCCGCCAAACTGGCCAAGGAAAAGAACCTGTCCCTGGTTAGCGGATTCTGCTTCCGCTATGACAAAGCAAATCGCGAATCCTTCGGGCGTATACTGGACGGTGCCGTTGGAGAAATCCAAAGTGTAACAACGTATCGCTATGGCGGAGAATTATGGTCATTCCCTCGTCAGAAAGATTGGACGGATATGGAATATCAACTTCGCAATTGGTACTATTATCATTGGCTGTCCGGCGATTTCATTACGGAAGTTGCAGTACACAGCCTTGATATGATGGCCTGGGCATTAGGAGACCGTCTCCCCATAAAAGCTATCGGGATAGGGGGAAGGCAAAAACGTACGGATCCGTTATTCGGCAATATTTATGATCATTTTGCTATTGAATATGAATACGCTGACGGTGTGAAAGGATATAGCTTTTCCCGGCAGCATCTGGGATGTCCGGGAAGAAATACAGTAGAGGTCTTCGGTTCACAAGGAAAGGCAGACCTGGCTATGTACAAACATTATAAAATAACTGGAAAAAATCCATGGGAGTTTCAGGGAAAAGGTAATGTGATGCACCAGGCAGAACAAGACGAGTTCTTTGCCTCCATCAGAAGCGGCAAACCAATAAACGATGGAGAATGGATGGCACATAGTACAATGCTTGGGATTCTCGGCCGTATGGTAGGCTATAGCGGGCAGGAAATCACTTGGGAGAATGCTATTAATTCCGAAGTATCTATAGGTCCAAAGTATGAAGACTACAGGTGGGACCTGAAGTACCCGGTTTCCGAAGTGCCGATCCCGGGCATTACCAAGGTGTAGGCATATCAGTTCAAACCCATATCAGTAATAAATAACCGTCTGTTTCACCGGAATAAAATCGTCTTTTTAGTATTGACAACTATTAATAAAAGAAAAATGGATTTAGTGAACGCAACACCCGGTTACCAACGAATCAAACAAACCTCTCTGAATTTTGTAAACGCCATGAAGATCGGCGACAAGCCGGGTGTTTATCGTAAAGAAGCCGGTGAAGGCGAAAGCTTTTACGGCTCGTATCATGCAGCCCATA
>CAZAVR010000234.1:0-5930 GCA_964488435.1 uncultured Cytophagales bacterium
GGTTTCCACTGACATCATTCCCTTCCAGTTCGACACCATTTTCGTCAACAAGT
This sequence comes from uncultured Cytophagales bacterium, assembly GCA_964488435.1. Classification (GTDB taxonomy): domain Bacteria; phylum Bacteroidota; class Bacteroidia; order Cytophagales; family Spirosomataceae; genus JBEBSO01. Next base: position 54 of record CAZAVR010000234.1, read on the forward strand.
ACCGGCTGTATACCAGGCAGAGGCAACGTTGCGTAAGTAGGCTTCTCTGGTGTAACTCCTGCCAGCGAGGAAATCATGATTCCGCCCGTCTCAGTTTGCCACCAGGTATCCGCTACAGGAGCTGAATCCTTACCAATATTATGCTTGTACCAGTTCCAGGCTTCTTCATTGATGGGCTCACCTACCGATCCGAGCTTCTTCAGACTGTTCAGCTTGTAATCTTTTACATACTGCAATCCGAAACTCATCAGCGAACGAATAGCCGTGGGTGCGGTATAAAGTATGTCTACTTTATGCTTGTCTACAATTTGCCACATCCTTCCTGCATCAGGATAGGTAGGTACGCCTTCAAACATCAGCGTGGTGGCACCATAACAGAGCGGACCATACACAATGTAGCTATGACCCGTAATCCAGCCAATATCCGCTGTACAGAAATGAACCTCTCCCGGCTCATACTGGAAGACATTGGCAAAAGTATAGGTAGCATACACCATGTAACCTCCACAAGTATGAACCACCCCTTTAGGCTTTCCTGTAGAACCTGAAGTATAGAGGATAAAAAGCGTATCCTCCGCATCCATTTCTTCGGCAGGACAGTGACCTTCCACATTCTTCACTTCTTCCTCCCACCATATATCACGGCCCTTGATCATGGATACCGGAGTCCGGGTGCGCGTCATTACAAGCACCTTCTCTACCGTCGAGCAAAGCTCAAGCGCATTGTCCACGGTCTCCTTCATCGGAATCACCTTAGAACCGCGGAAAGAGCCATCCGATGTAATCACGAAGGTACATCCCGCATCGTTGATCCTGTCTGCGATAGACTTGGCAGAGAACCCACCGAAAACAACAGAATGTATAGCGCCGATACGTGCGCACGCCAAAACAGCAATGGCAAGTTCAGGCACCATAGGTAGGTAAATACAAACCCTGTCTCCTTTTTTTACACCATGCTTTTTAAGCACATTGGCCACACGACAAACCCTGTCGTACAACACCTGGTAAGTAATTACTTCGGAAGGATCGTCAGGCTCATTCGGCTCCCAGATGATGGCGGGCTGGTTGGCCTTCTCAGGCAAATGCCTGTCCAGTGCATTCTCTGTGATATTGAGTTTCCCTCCTTCAAACCACTTAATCTGAGGGTCGGTAAAATTCCAGTCTAATACTCTCTTCCATGGTTTTTTCCATTGAAACTGCTGCGCTATCTCCGCCCAAAAACCTTCGGGATCGCGAACGCTTTCCGCATAAGCTTCTTTGTACTCCTCGAAACTTGTAATTTTCATTTTAACTTTAAGATTAATTGTTTACAACTAAAATATCGTTATTTCACTGGCGCTGATAATTCGCGGATCCTTCCCATCAGGTCCCTCGTTGAAAAGGGCTTGGTCATGTACAGGTCGGCACCTTGCTTCAGGCCATATTCGATATCCTCTTTACTTCCCCTGGCACTTAAAAATATAATCTTCGTACCGGTTTGTCCCCAGTGTGTATGCTTTACAAATCGGCAAACTTCGTATCCATCCATCCCCGGCATCATAATATCCAGAACAATGATTCCGGGCTGATGCTCTTCAATAATTTCCAGCGCCTCGTTGCCATCCCGGGCTATAAATACTTCGTACCCGGCTTTATTCATCAAAAACTCCAACGAAAGAAGGATACTAGGCTCATCATCGGCTATCAATACCTTCATGCTCATGGGTTTTAACAGGTAATTTCACAGTAAAAACAGCCCCTGCACCTGACTCGCTTTTTACGACGATTTCTCCATGATGCAGCTCCACAATTCGCCTGGTTATCGCAAGCCCGACACCACTTCCTGCGGGTTTGCCATGAGTTTGATCATTGATCTGGTAAAACTTCTCAAAAATACGATCTTTCAAATGATCCGCTATCCCAGGGCCGTTGTCTCTCACTTCAAACACCAGATGCTCCCGATCCTCATAGGTTCGCACCTCCACATGGCCTGTTCCCTCTTCGCAAAATTTCACAGCATTGGACACCAGGTTTATCATCGCCTGCACCAGGCGATCATGATCTCCGGGAAAATCCGGCAATTTAGCACTATTATTTACTTCGAGCCTAATTTTTTTATCCACCGCCAGCTGGAGAACGCTATCCACGGCTTCGTTCACGATAACATCCCCCCTGCAAAGGCGCCGTCTTTCCGGCAGGAGCCCGGATTTCATCTTCTCCAGATCCAGCACCTGATTAATAAGTCGGGTCAGTCGCTCCGACTCTCTGATCATGGTGTCAAGGAAATTTGTCCGCTCCTCCACTGGCATATCCGGGTGATCGTGAATGATCTCGGACAAGGCCCTGACGGCCGTGAGGGGCGTCCGGATTTCGTGTGTAATTGTCGTTATCAACTCGTCTTTTTGTCTGTCGGCGGTCATCAGCAATTCATTGGCCTTACGCAGATCACAGGTGGCCTGCCTCAATTTCTCCGACGTCCTTTTCAACTCCCTGTTCAAGGTTATCAGCCCCTGGGATTCTTTTAGGATATCCACCACCTCCTCTATAGAAACTTTCTCCTCCTTGGACACAGACGCCACCATCAGCCTGGCAGAAGCAGCTCCCACAGCGCCGGCAAGGAGCTGTTCCGTATAGGCGACCAACCCCGGATCTGCGTATCTGCCCTTCTGATTTAAAGCGTGTTTCAGGGAATAGGTGGAAAGCATTCTGTCTGTCCTTGACTTTCCCAGAAAGGCCGTCAATAAGGATTGAATATCTGTTATTAAGGCTTTTCCACGCCAGAGCACGGCATTCTGAGATTTCTCAGAATGATAAAAAACATCGACGAACAAGGCTGCCTGACTATGCTCAATCACACTTTTTTCGAACCTGAACGCACCCCATACATATATAAAAATGTTCAACGCGAGCGACCAGAACAGTGAATGTGCCTCCGGCTGGAGTCCTTTCATGCCCAGCAACGAATAAGGATGTAACCATTGAACACCGAATGGTCCTGAGACTAATATTTCTCCGGGAAGTAATCCTGCAGTCACTATCGAAGGTACCACCAGCGTGTAAAACCAAACCAGTGTACCTGTCAGTATCCCGCCCATGGCCCCCGTCCTGTTTCCCTGCTTCCAAAACAGCCCTCCTATCATCATAGGAGCAAATTGCGCTATGCCCACGAATGAAATCAACCCTGTAGCCACCAACGAATTACCTCCCGCGATGTTCTTATAATAGAGGTATGCGAGCATCAAAAGAACCACAATAGCTGTTCTCCGTATGTTTTTGAGAAATGAAACCGTGGTTTCAAATCCACGTCCTTTCCATAGAGGCACTTTCAACAGCAGAGGTATGACCAGATTATTACTGATCATGATGCTCAGCGCAGTAGCCTCTACGATGATCATACCCGTGGCGGCCGAGAATCCACCCAAATAGGTTAGCAAAGCCAAAGCCCCGCTTTCGAAATGAAGGGGAATGGCCAACACATAGTTGTCGGCATTAACCTGGCGGCCGTCAAAAAGCAGGCTCCCGCTTAATGCGATGGGAAGCACAAAAAGATTGATCAAAAGAAGATAGGCAGGAAAAATCCAGATCGCCTTTTTTAAATGATCCTCGTTAACATTCTCCACCACCGACATCTGGAACAGCCTCGGCAAAAACAGGATAGTCAATGCCGCAAGCAGATTTTGCCAAAACCAATCCGCATAGCCCCCATCCTGATTTATAACCAGCTTTTCCTTCGTGAGAGGGGAATCGAGTGCGCGGCGGAAAATGTCGGAAAAACCGTCAAAAACTGCGTAAGTAACAAACAGTCCGACAGCCAGAAATGCAATCAGCTTCACCACTGAATCAAAAGCGATCACAGTCACCAAACCTTCGTGATGTTCCGACGCCTCTACTTTCCCGGTTCCAAAAAGAATGGTGAATAAAGAAAGTAATACAGTAAGGTAAAGAGCGATGTCATTCTGAGGCAAAGTATCGTAAATCTTATGCTCAGAAAGGATGGCAAAACTGTTTGATATCGCTTTCAACTGAAGCGATATATAGGGAAGTAGGCTGAGTACGCAGATCAGCGTCACAATCATACCAAGTGTAGTACTCTTCCCATACCTGGCCGAAATAAAGTCCGCCAGGCTCGTGATCCGCTGCACTTTGCTGATGCGGATGATTTTCCTGAGTACCACCCACCACACCGGTATCGTTATAGCCGGTCCTATGAACGTAGAAAGAAAAGCCAAACCCACTTCTGACGCACGACCTACACTGCCGTAGAAGGTCCAAGCGGTGCAATATACAGCGAGTGACAACGAATAGATATAAGGATTGTTCACCAGGCTTTTCCCTGTTAAAGAACGCTTATCGGCCCAGTAAGCTATCCCAAAAAGCACCCCGAGATACCCCAGAGAAATCCCCATCAACGCGTAACTGCTCATTCCCTCCTTCCAATAACCCAGGCGGTAGCGATGATCACTCCGGTCCACGCCGTCAGTACATACAGAAATAAAACAGGAATCCCTCTCCAAAGTACCGGCAGATTGAAAATTCCCAATAACGGGACATGCAACAGCACAGCGAAAAAAGCGGTAAGCATCACCAGCTTTTGATCTGTTTGTTTCTCATTACCAGTCATATCATCAGGAACGGCTTAACAAGTGTCCGTGCGGAAGAAGAGCCGGTTAAAGCCCGTATAGGGGGTATACCATTCTTTCGACATATTTGGTAAAAAGCCAAACAAGGATTTAACTTTTTCAGAGATGATATTATAATAATCCTATAACTTCTACAACAGATCGGGCTACCCCTTTATCGTCCCTCACCGAGCGACACCACGAAATTCCACAGAAATTCTTAGAAAAAGAACAGAGCAGCCAATTCATGCTAAATCAGTATAGATAGACGAGGCATGCTTTCAACGGCCTATTCCCTGAAGCGCTCCCAGGTGATTACCATAAATTTATCGCCCAGTTCGGTCACGATCATCCCCATTCCCCGCAGCTGTTCCCGCCCGGACATCAGTGCCACTAACTCTTTATGATTTAACACTTTATAAGTAGGATTAAAAGGCGGCCTTTCCGGAACAATCACCCCGTATTTTTTTACCCAGTTCATTACAGAGACGTGACTTACCCCCAGTAACCGTTCAATCTCCCTGAAACCGACACCCTCAACATAGAGCTGTAAGGCTTTGATCACATAATAGACCGAAATACTTTTCCCCATCTTATCGACGGTGAAGTTGTACCCGCAAGCTTTGCACCGGAAGCGCTGCCTTCCTTTCACAACTCCGTTTTTTACGGATTTTTCAGAACTGCATTTGGGACATCCGTCTACAAACATACGGGGAATATTTATCTATACTTTTTTAGCAAAAATACAATAAATACCTTAAAAACTGATCATCAAATCTGTATTTTGAAACTATTTAGCCCTTTCGTACTGCACTGGAAATGGCACGTCATACCCCATTTGCCTGGCGGCGTCAAAGACAAAGTAGGGGTTTCTGAGCAGCTCTCTTCCCAGAAAAATCATATCTGCCTGACCGCTTGCAAGTATTTCCCCGGCCTGCTGCGCATCGGTAATAAGACCTACTGCGCCCGTCAATATACCGGCTGATTTCCTGATCCTCTCAGAAAAATGTACCTGGTAACCCGGCCCCGTCCTGATCTGCTGGTGGGGAACTGCGCCACCCGAGGAGCAGTCTATAAGATCCACCTTTTTTTCTTTCAAAATGGCTGACAACCTGATACTATCTTCTATGTCCCATCCACCCTCTGCCCAGTCTGAAGATGATATGCGCACAAAAAGCGGTAATGCTTCATCCCATACCTTCCGGACGCCTTCCACAATCTCCAGCAGGAACCTGATCCTGTTATCGAAGGATCCGCCATATTCATCCTCACGGGGGTT
>CAZAVR010000234.1:5940-6619 GCA_964488435.1 uncultured Cytophagales bacterium
ACACAGGGGAGAAAGGAATTCATGAATCAGATAACCATGCGCCCCGTGAATCTCCAAAACCTGGTAGCCTGCCTCGGCTGCTCTTTCCGCAGCACGTATGAATTCGTTTTGTACCGACTTCACCCCGTCTGACGAAAGCGCAGACGGGGCACTCTCGGACGCTTTAAATGGAATATCTCCCGGAGAAACCCGCTCCCATCCCCCCTCCTGTGGAGACAGCAGACGTCCGCCTTTCCAGGGAGAAGCATGGCTCGCTTTTCTGCCGGCATGAGCCAGTTGGATACCCGCCACGGCTCCGGACGCCCGCACGAAGGTGGTGATTTGTTTCAGTTTCGGGATATGATCATCTTTCCAGATACCCAGATCGTCAGGAGAAATCCTGCCTTCAGGCGATACGGCCGTAGCCTCCTGCATTACCAGCGCAACTCCGCCCGTAGCTCTGCTGCCCAGATGAACCAGATGCCAGTCCGTAGCAAACCCGTCTGACGAGGAATACTGACACATAGGCGATAATACAAGCCGGTTACGAAAATCAACAGAGCGTATACGCAGAGGTTCAAACAAATGTAAAGTCATAACTGAAGCCGGAGAAGATGCTATTAAGTTGCTGATCTCTGTTTAACACCCATTCCTTCCGATCCAGAATGAAGGGGATGGCATCCAGTTGCCAGGGTCTGTT
>CAZAVR010000235.1:0-6609 GCA_964488435.1 uncultured Cytophagales bacterium
GCAATTTTTTAATTACCAGTACAGCAAGTCATTTATATTGTAGTAATTCGTCTTCCGTCAGATCATTTTTCGTCACGTTGTTGCAGATTAAAAACTGTTCCGGCAGGATCCTGGATCCAGTGCATATTTTCCGGAAGTTCTTCAATTTCGTCACAAGTTTCTACACCATTCAATTGTAAATAGCGGGTAGCTTCTTCAACATCAGGAACGGTAAGCTGTAACCACGTTTCTGACTGCGTGTAATTGTCTACGCAGTCCAGCCATATAACGTTATTCCCGAATTTCACCTCGTGAGTTCTTGAAACCGTGGGATTTCTGATCGGTTTTTCTACCACATTCAGTTTTAAAATATCCTTGTAGAATGCCACAGTCTTGTCGTATTTGCTTTTGGGGATTTTTATTGCGATGTTAATTCCCGCTTCAAATTTGGTGTTCGCCATCATTGTCTTTCTGAAAACTGAAAAAGCTGTTTTGCTGCTTATATTCTTTCGTTATAATTTGGGTTCATATTCCACTATCCATTCGATACCGAATCTGTCTCTTAGCATTCCGAAAAAGGAGCTCCCCGGATTGTCTTCTGCAGGCACTTCAATATTTCCGCCGGCTGAAAGCCCATCGAATATGTTATCAGCTTCTTCGTGACTTTCCGTACTGACGTATATTTTGGATCTATGTTCGTTTTCATTAACTTTCCCCATAAACTCGGGGACATCGTTGCCTGTCAGCGCGTTTTTCCCAATGGGTAATGCAATGTGCATTATCTTGTTTTCTTCATTTTGCGCTATGGGGTGGTCAGGGCTTGATATATCTTTGAAGCGTATGATTTTAGTGAACTCTCCGCCAAAGACGGACTTATAGAAGTTGAATGCTTCTTCGGCATTTCCGTTGAAATTAATATGGGGATTGATAAGTGCCATAACGTATGTTTTTTAGTTTTTTTTTCTTCCTTCAGATGTCAGTGTACCTGATTGCCATGATTGAACCAATTCAAATCAGTTTCTCCTTCGCGTTCTGACTATGGCGATGCAATATGCGAGCAGCAGGGGAATGATGAGCAAAGCAGAAATAAGCGTTAAAAACGTTAGCACTGCATAAGCTCCGTCATGTGGTGTGGAATTCCGGTTGCCACCCATGATGTCAAATACCGCTCTGTGCAGGTTCAACGCTGTCAATGCCGAAATGATCAGACAGATGGGCATCAGCGTCACGATTGCGATGTTTCCTGCGGACAGGTTTGTGAACTCTCTCAGGAAGTAATAAAGAAGAAAGAGTCTCCAAAGAGCCACGATAGCCAGAAACCAGACGTTGATGTTGTTGGACGTCCGTACCGGATAAAGGCGCTCCACAGGAATCGCGTAAAATATAGCGGGAAATGAGGTGAGCGCAATGAAGGTCAGGACGACGCTATACTGCCATCCCTCTACTCTGAACGGCAAAAGAATGATCCATATAAACGCTGCCAGTAAAAAAATGTAGATGACAGAGCCCAGTCCCAGGTGCTGGGCCAGGCTGGCCTGCGGGTCGTCCCAGTAGCGCCCCATGCCTACTACCCAGGTTCCGATTATGCCCGCCGTGAGGTGTTTGTAATTAAACCGGAGCATTTCATCTCTCGTCAGATCAAAGGTAAGGAGCCTGTATATGTAGCGGATGATGTCCATAGATTGAATTCTTTTTTGCTTTTAGTAGGGCCTTAAAATTTGATTTTCTTTCGCGTACATTTTCGTCTGTGTATACACGCGTCATCAGGTGCTGAAACTGGTATTCGAATTCCTCTAATGTAAAGTTTTTGGGTTGAAATGTGGCGTCAAAAAGTGTGCACTGATCCCAATAATTATCTTTAAGCAGCCTGTTTTCGCTTTTTAACTGGTGATAAAGGGAAGTGCCGGGAAAAGGCGTAAGCATGGTAATTTGTACTTCGGAAAGTTTGCTGTCTCTTATAAATGCCTCCGTTTCGGCGAATGTCTCTGTGGTGTCGGTATCGAATCCCAGGATAAAGCAACCGTTTACGGATATGCCATACGACTGTATCTTCTCAATCGCCTTCTCGTAGTATTCAAATTGCTTGTACTTCCAGTTGGCCGTGTCCAGATTTTTAAGTCCCCTGGCGGTGGGCGTTTCAAAGCCGATCAGCACCTGGGCACAATTCGATTTGGCCAGTAGTTCCAATAATTCCTCGTCATAAGCAAGAGAAATGTCCGTTTCGGTAAACCACTTCATTTTGTAATCCGAAAACAGCCGAAGTAGTTGCTTCGACCAGCTTTTGTCTACAAAGGTGTTATCATCGGCCAGTTCAATAAAGGGCTTACTCCAGATATCAAAGATCTTGTCCAGTTCTTCTCTTACCTTCCCGATGGGTTTCTTTTTATAAGTACTGATGGTTCGGGACGCGGCACAAAAGCTGCAATGCAGGGGACAGCCCCGGGTGGTTTGTATGGTGAGCCGGTTGTATCTGGAAATGTCCAGTAGCTCATAACGAGGTACTTTGGAGTTACTGAGAGGGAACTTGTGTCGTGCTTCGGTGAGGGAGCTGTATAGCGGGCGCAGGCGATGATTTTCGAAATCCTGCAGTAAGGTTTCCCAGATGTATTCTCCTTCTCCCTGTATGACACTATCCGCAAATTTCATGGCTTCCTCCGGCATCGCAGTCACGTGCAGCCCACCTATTACAACGGTGATACCCGTTGCCCGGAATCGCTTGGACAGCGAGTAGGTTTCGTTGATTCTGGCAGTTAACGAAGAAAAGGCAATGATGTCCGGTTTTTCATTTGTGATGTCCCGGATTTCCTCTTCTGTATAGTCGTCCAGCTCTTTGTATATGACTTCCCAATGATCCGGAGTATGCGATGCCAATGTAAGCAACCCCAGGCTGGGCAGACTGGCGATCACCTTGCTCCGTTCCACGAAGCCCGGGAGTGTCAGGCCCAGCTCGAGCAGTTTTTGGTTATAAACCCTTACTCCGCTCATCGAAATCAAAATTACTTTGTAGGTATTCATAGGATGGGTTTCCAGGGTTTGATGGATCAATATAGACTTTCCTGTGTTTTTGACAAAGCCGTTGTCTCCGCATTGGTCCACATGACAAGCTTACGGATACACAATCAAATACACAAACGCGGCCAGGTTGACAAGCAATACCGTTCCGTACACCACATTGCTTCGGCCGCTGTTGAGCGACAGCATCACCGTCAATACGGAAAGCATCAATAAGATGATAGATAGATAATCCAGCCCAAGGATGATTTTCATGTCGTAGATATGGCAGACGATCGAGACCACCGGAATGGTAAGCCCGATACTTGCCAGTGCCGAACCCAACGCCAGGTTCAGGCTGGTCTGCAGTTTATCTTTCCGGGCGGCGACGATGGCGGCAATTCCCTCAGGCAGCAGGATGATGGCCGCGATCACAACCCCCACCAGACTCTTGGGCAGATGGTAGCTGATGATGATTTCCTCGATGTTCGGAGACAGGGTTTTGGCAAGCATGACCACGATGCCCAGACTTACCAACAGAAAAACCCCGCTGATGGTAAGCGCACGTTTGGTGACAATCGATGCATGGGCATCTTTTTCGTCATGGGCATCCGCCAGGAAATATTCCCTGTGCCTCACCGTCTGGGCAAAGATAAACGCCGTGTAAATCACCAGACAAGCCACAGAAGCAAAGAACATCTGCGACGACGAATAAATGGGGCCGGAAACACTTTTGGTAAAGGTCGGAAGTATCAGTGCAAACACAATAATGGAGACCAGCGATACCAGCGCTATGTTTACCGAGTGCTTCGAGAAGGCTTGTTCATGGTGTTTAAGCCCGCCTATGAAAAGGCATAATCCGACAATACCGTTCAGGATCAGCATGGTGGCCGCGTATACCGTATCTCGGGCCAGGGACATGGCTTCGTTCCCGCCTGAAATCATCAGGGAAACGATAACGGATACCTCGATAATTGTAATAGCGACGGCTAAAATGATGGTTCCGTAGGGCTCACCCACCCGGTGTGCAATGATCTCCGAATGGTGTACGGCAGAAAGTACCGAGCCGATAAGGAGGATGCCGGCCACAACCTGGAAAAAAACGCTATCGTAAATGAAGCCGGAGAAGAAAAGCGCGCAGGCCAGCAAGGGAAGTGATATAGTCCATTGATAAAGCAGTCTCATTCAATCGTTATTTAAGTTGTGTAATAGATTTCATTCTCCCGTTGACAGCGTATTTGTTTCAAATCCTTGCAGATTTGTCTTCTTAGATTCCGTGGCTTACAGACCTGGCAAAGCGCGTCAGTGAGATGCGTTTCACCTGTCTACGGTTATGTCTGAGTAGACCTATTGGTCCGGGAGAAGGCCGCCCACGTGAAAGGGGACAGCTCTAAGTTACGAAAAAATGCTGTTTTAAGCAAACGGAGATGTAAAGCCAGGGAGTTGCAAGTGTACGTTTTGGTGTCGATTCTCAGGCGAGTCTGACGAAGTCGTCTTCCAGCTTTACGTTGAAATTGATTTCCGCTTTAAGCGCTTTGAACACTTTCAGCAGGGTATCCACAGTCGCGCTGTTGGCGCTGCTTTCCAGCTTGGATATCTGGGCTATCTTTTTGATCTATTATGCTGCTAAGTAGTTGTACCAGCAGGTGATTCAGATAGGCTATATGCCACGCGAGTTTCAATAGCTTGCTGAAGGCTACGTTAGTTCGCTTTGGAGCGCACACATTTAATTGCGAAGTGTGCTGGTGACGGTATCTTTGATCATTCGTTCATTTTGTCAACGGTCACCAGCATTTTGTTTAGCTGTTCAGTCCGGACCTTTTGATATTCATCGTCCCACATCCCTATAATACCCGGGAGAAGTTGTCTCTTTATGGCAATTTTTGTCAGCGCTTTTATGTCTTCGTCAATTTTTCCTTCCCGTACAAACTGTCCAAAGCCTACCGCAACAATTGCGTTGTCGCGGCCGACTAAACTCCTTGAGCCGATCGGGCTTGAGAAAATGTATTTTTTCAGATTGGCTTCGTTCATTTCATTTAAGTCGAGAGGTGGATAGCCCCAATCCACAATGAGCTCCTTCAAATAAACTACCGGACTAACCGATGGGTTTGCTTCTCTCCATTCCCTGAAACCTTCAGACGCATCGTATCCATCGTCATTTCCAAAAGGGCCTGTTTCTTCAATAGAACTCCAGTAAAATTCCTCGGTCATTAGTGCTTTTGCTTTCGGGTGCGCTGTCTCGGGGGTGAGTTCGTTATCTTCCATTTGAGTTTCATTTGTGTTAAGTGATGGTTCTTTGTACCTGGCCTGTTGGCCGCAGGAGCCCAACAGCAGCATGCCAGTTGTGAGTATCCAATATAGGTTTTGCATTATCCTAAAATTCCCAGAGGGTTGTCGTTATAAGATGTCAATGACCAAACTTATAGAATTCTGCCTGTAATGACTACGTATAGACAGAAATATACACAGACAATTATCGATCGGAGAGAGCAGGGCGAACAGGAAACCAGCCTCACTCCCAGCTTCCCGTTACATCACCCCACCTCACTGTAATGCCACCACCGTTTGCGCCTCCTTATTCCAAACTTCTAGTTCTTGTTCATACACATCCAACCGTTTTTTGCTACTGTGCAGCTGCACCAGCAGATGATTCAAATGGGCCAGGCGCCAAACGTCATCCATGAGCTCGCTGACCACCACGTCAGATTCCTCGTCCAGTACCTGCACTTGGCTTATGACCGGCAAATGCAGCGTATAAAAGACGAATGTTCCTGTTTTGCCGGGAATCGGCGATTATTGCGCTATAACCAGTGTCTTCGTCGTCCGGATGGCCGTGGCAAGGTCTGTCAGGGCCAGCGTGTAACTACCGGCTGACAAACCTTGGACATTCATCTTATATCCGCCTGGTGTGGAAATGGTGAAATGCCGGGATGTAACCAGCCGACCATCGCTTCCGTATAACTGCGCCAGATATTTTCCATTTGGCATCGTGATTGTAACAAATGCTCCTGCAGGATTCGGGTAAACTGTCCATAGCGCTGAATGCTCTTGAAGCAAGACCACAATATTGCTATAAACATACTGCCCGTCTATGTCCACCATTTTTAGTCTGTAATAGCTTTTGCCCGGCGGAGCTTGAGTATCTATGAAACCATAATCATTTTCACCGCTCGTATTATTTGATTTGCTGATGCCTATTCTGTTGAAGTTTCGCGCATCTATTCCTCTTTCTACCTCGAAATGACTTGTGTTGATTTCGTCTGTTGTTTTCCAATGCAAAACATTTGAGCGCTCCGAGGTGGTACCCCTGAAATCCAGTAAGACCAACGGAAGAGCGCCACATTTTCCACCGCATTCATCCAGGCCTGCGTAGGCAGACCAAATGTTGCGATTAACAGGCAAATCATCCAGTGATGTACTTGCAAAAGAGAAAGGCGCCGCATTAAATGCCGTGTCGGCCGCGAAAACGACTTCGTAAAAACCGTTCTTCTGAGCCATTCCATCCATGGCCAGCAGGCATCCAAGTATGCTGAGGATTGTACGAGTCATAAGCACTCAGGGGGATCAGTAGGTAGTCCAGTTACGATTCAATACAAAATCCCATCCAAACCCGTATGGCGTGCCAGGCTCTCCATTTGA
>CAZAVR010000236.1:0-545 GCA_964488435.1 uncultured Cytophagales bacterium
TGGGAGCCTTTACGGGCTGAAGCAAGCGGCAATTTGGGCTATACCTTTGGCGGTTATACTTTAACAACCAAAACTGCAACGGGCAAGGACACCGTTACATACGGAAATTATATCTCGATATGGAAACGCAAAAAGGATGGAAGCTGGAGGTATGTAATTGATACCGGTAACGCCACACCCGGGCCTGTCAAATTTCAGTAGTAGATTTTATACCGTACTATGGGGGATAATTAGTCATCCTCATACACGGTACCTTTACAACACGTCTATGTACAGAATTCTGCTTTCGGCTTTATTTTTTTCTCCCCTTTATCTGATTGCACAGCAGGATAATTTTGTATTGCGCAATTACAATGCTACCCACGGAGTTCCGCAGTCACAGATTAACGGGATGATAGAAGATGAAAACGGCTACCTGTGGTTAGCCACGTTTGGCGGTGGAGTAGCGCGATTTGATGGTCAGAATTTCAAGGTTTACACTACGCTTGATGGCCTCCTTAATAATATCGTATACGATCTCAGAATTGATAATGAGCAAAACATCT
>CAZAVR010000236.1:555-2370 GCA_964488435.1 uncultured Cytophagales bacterium
ACTTCGTTTAAAACTTTCAGTCCTCCGACTGACCCGACAAACAGAAACATGATCAGGCGCGCGCTGATGTTTGAGGATACCGTTCTGGTTTTATCTGCACCGGGCGTACTCGGCAAGATTTATAAAGACTCTGTTTATTACTGGAAAAAAGAGTTCCAGGGCGGGCTCATCAATCGCATCTTTCAATTTGAGTCAGGCGAGCTTTGTATTTTAATGAGTGATCGCAAGCTGTATATCAAAAGCCGGGCGGGTAACAAGCTTATTGGGTCACTGCCTCCGGCCCAGGTTGTATATTCTTCATATCGCGAAAAAGGAAACCTGAAGCTTGAATCGTACGCGCCTGCCGACCGCAGCATGACCGTGTTTGAGATCAATCCGTCAAGCGGCATCGTTCAGTCTTCACCAAAGGCATTGGATCACACCGTTTTTCTTTCCAATCCCGATCAGCATGAGCGATGGGTTTCCGATGAGCACGGCAACTTGTTAAAGGTTAACACCGAAACCGGTGCACATGAGCTTGTGCTGAAAGACCGGCCGGTAAATCATGTGATGACAGACAGTGAAGGAAACACATGGATCGGATCAAACGGAGGCGGACTTTATAAATATTATCATCAGGACTTTACCCGCATCGGGCCGGAGAACCTTGTAGGCGTGATGAGTGTGTTCAAAAACAGCGATGCGATCTGGGCCGGTTCAATGAACCATGGCATCTGGAGGCTTAAGAACAACAAGCAATCATTCTACAATAACAATCATGAGATACTGAGTATTACCCAGGCTTCTGATGGAACGATCTGGGCAGGAGGTACAATTGGCCTGGGCAGGTACGATAAGCAGAAAGATCAATTTACCTGGCAGACTGTGAATGACGGCCTGGCAGGGAACCTGGTTTTCAACATCCAGTTTGATGAAAAGGATAATCTCTGGATTGCAACCGGAGACGGTCTTTCGTATTATGATGGGAAGAAGTTTGCCAACTATACAACCGAGCAGGGGCTTTTGATTAACCGGGTAAACTGCGCCTATTATTCACAACTTTACAAAACACTATTTATCGGCAATGAACTTGGTGTAAACACTGTGTTTAACCACAAGGTTGATGAAATTAATTTTAAGGAGTTTGCCAATACTACGATCTTCAGTATTAATCCGTACCGCGATTCACTTTTGCTGATTGGCTCGGGTGGAGCAGGCTTTGCTGTTTACAATCCGGCCACAAAAAAATCGCATCTGTTCACTACGCATGACGGGCTGGCTTCAGACTTTATTTATTTCATTACCTCTGATCAGGAAGGGGTGATCTGGGTTGGTACCGAAAAAGGAATCAGCCGTGTGGTGCTTGATGAGGAATTGAATATGAAGGAAAATATTCACTTCGACCACGAGAACGGACTGGCGGGTGTGGAGACCAATCAAAATGCATTCAGCATTACAGAAGATCCAAAGCTGTTCGGATTGATTGACGGACTATACCGGTTCAATACGCTAGCCAATACGCAAACAAAAGTGTTTGATGTTCACCTGACAGATGTAGAGGTTTACTATGGCGAAGAATCTTCGCGCGTCTATGCCGACAGTGTGACCGGCTCTTTCAAGATACCCTATCATCCTGTATTCCCGCATGATAAGAATCATATTACATTCTCTTTCAATCGGGTGGATAAGCTTTACCCTAAGTCGGTACGATTTAAATACATGCTTACCAACTATGACAAGGGCTGGTCGAAGCCATCTGCTACACGACAGGTTACCTACAGTAATCTTCCGCCCGGCAAGTATGAGTTTGTTGTTGCTGCCACCGATCACCAGGGC